>CAMDHP010000085.1 GCA_945898185.1 Akkermansia muciniphila
AGAGCGTCTCCAGCGCGAAGGCCTTGTGGGCTAGGCGGGCGGCGTCGTCGGCCTTGGCCTTGTCGATGATGACGGAGATTTTGATCTCGGAGGTGCTGATAAGCTCGATGTTGACCCCGCCCTCGGCGAGCGCGGTGAAGAGGGTGGCGGCGACGCCGCTGTGGGTCTTCATGCCAACGCCGACGACAGAGAGCTTGGCGATGTTGTCGTGGATCGCGACCTGGGCGCCGCCAAGCGCGGCGAGCACGGGGTCAAGCGTGGGGCCGACCTTATGGGTGTCGGTCAAGGGCACGGTGAAGGTGAGGTTGGCCACGCCATTGCGGCCTACGTTCTGCACGATCATGTCCACGATGATGCTGGCCTCGGCGAGGGCGGTGAAGACCTTGGCGGCGGTGCCGGGTTGATCGGCGATGTTAGAGATAACGACCTTGGCCTGGTCTTTATCAACGGCGACGCCGCGGACGACGACTTTTTCCATATAGGCGACTTCTTTTTTCACGATGGTTCCGGGGTTGTAGTTAAAGGAGGAGCGGACTTCGAAAACGACGTCATATTTGTGTGCGAACTCGACGGAGCGCGACTGCATGACCTTGGAGCCGGACGAGGCCAACTCGAGCATCTCGTCGTAGGAGATTTCCTGGAGTTTGCGGGCGTCTTTGACCACGCGAGGGTCGGCGGTGTAAACGCCGTCAACGTCGGTGTAGATCTCGCACTTATCGGCCTTGAGTGCGCCAGCGAGGGCGATTGCGGTAAGATCGGAGCCGCCGCGGCCGAGGGTGGAGATGCGGCCATCGGTGGTGATGCCCTGAAAACCGGCGACGATGACGACCTTGCCGGCGGCGAGGTCGGCCTCGATATCGGTGGCGTCGATGCCTTGGATCTTGGCCTTGGTGTGGACATCGTCGGTGACGATGCCGGCCTGCGCACCGGTATAAGAAATGGCGGGCACGCCGAGGCCGTGGAGAGCCATGGCGGTGAGGGCGATGGTCTCCTGTTCGCCGATGGAGAGGAGCTGGTCCATCTCGCGCTCGTCGGGATTGTCGCACACGGCTTTGGCGCGGGCGATGAGCTCGTTTGTGACTCCGGAGCGGGCGGAGACGACGACGACGACCTGGTGGCCGTCTTCGCGGTAACCCTTGATGCGGGCGGCGACTTTTTTAATGCGTTCGACGTCACCGACGGAAGTGCCGCCGTATTTTTGGACGATTCTGGACATGGGTTGAGGGGAAGGAGGAAGTAGCGAGTAGCTAGCTGCTAGTGACTAGTGGCTAGATGCTCAGAAATCCGCGATGCGAAGAAGGAGGGGCTTGCCGAGGACGCAGTTGAGTTTGGCGAGTCGGGCGATGGTGAGGCGAATCTGGGCCTCGTTGCTCTCGTGAGTGGTGAGGAGGAGTGAGGCGGCAAGTGGTTTCTCGCTCGGGCGCTGCACAAGGCTGGCGATGCTGACGCCGGCCTTGGCGGTGCAAGTAGCGATCTTGGCGAGCACGCCCGGCTGGTCCTTCACGTCGAGCCGGAGGTAGTGCCGCGAACGCAAGGCGGCGGGCGGGGTCAGGGCGAGCTTTGTCGCGGGCGCAGGAGCGAGCACGGCGCCTCCGCGGACGAGTTGCGACGCGGCATCAATGATGTCGCCGATGACAGCACTGGCGGTTGGGTCCTGGCCGGCCCCGCGACCGATGTAGGTGGTCTCGCCGACGACGTCGCCAGCGACGGAGATGCCGTTGTAAACCTCGTTCACGTTGGCGATGGCCTTGGTGAGCGGGAGCAGCGCGGGATAGACGCCGACCGAGAGCACGTTGCGCTCGAGATCGCGCTCAATCACGGCGAGGAGTTTTATGGCGTAGCCGTTTTCGCGGGCGAAAGTGAGGTCGGCTTGGGTGAGCTGGGTGATGCCCTCGACGACCATTTTCGAGGTCGGGACCCAAGTGCCGTGAGCGAGGTAGGCGAGCACGGAAGCCTTGTGGGCGGTGTCCCAACCCTCGACATCGAGCGACTCGTCGGCCTCGGCGTAACCGAGCGCCTTGGCCTCTTTTAGGATAACCGGATAGGCGAGCCCCTCGCGCTCCATGCGGGTGAGGATGTAGTTACACGTGCCGTTCAGGATGCCGTAAATGCGGCGGAAACGATTCGCGACAAGCCCCTCGCGGAGGGCCTTTATGATCGGGATGCCGCCGGCGACGGAAGCCTCGAAGAAGAACTGGCCGCCGTGTTTGCGGGCGGTGGCGAAGAGCTCGGGACCGTGGGCGCAGAGAAGGGCTTTGTTGGCGGAGATAACGGTCTTGCCGAGCTTGAGCGCGGCGAGGGTGACCTGGCGGGCGATGCCGGTGCCGCCGATGAGCTCGCACACGATCTGGATCGAAGGATCGGCGGCGATGGAGAGCGGATCGGTGGTGAGTTGGGCCGGCTTGAGGCGGACCTCGCGCTTTTTTTCGAGATCACGAACGGATGCGCGGGCGAGGACGAGCTTGGCGCCGAGGCGGGCCTCAAGTTCGGGGCGGGCGCGCTCGATGTGTTTCCAAACGCCCTGGCCGACGGTGCCGAGGCCACAGATGCCGATGTTGATGACGGAGGCGGTGCTCATGGGAAGGCGTGGGATGGGTAAAAGACTAAACGGAAGGAGCGGCGGGCTTTTTGACGAACTTGTTTTCCGTGCCGGCGAAGAGGCGCTGGATGTTGGAGCGATGGCGAAGGATGACAAAAACGCCCAGCACGGTTGCGAGAATCGAAAACGCGCTTGGAGCGCCGAGCACCCACGCGGCGGCGGGCAAGACCACGGCGGCGACGATGGAGGCGAGCGAAACGTAGCGGGAGGCGTAGAACGTCACGATCCAGGCAAGGGCCGCGAGCAAGGTCGGAAGAGGAAGAAGGACGACGAGGCCGCCGGCGGAAGTGGCGACGCCCTTGCCGCCCTTGAAGCGCGTCCAGCAGCAGAAGCTGTGGCCGACGAGGGCGAAGATCAGGCCGGTGATCTGCATCTGCCATGAAGAGGTGCCGCTTAAAAACAGAGGCCACCCCGCCGCCGTGGCTCCCTTTAAAACATCAAGCGCGAAGGCCAGGTCGCCGGCGCGTTTGCCCTTTTGGCCGAACAGGCCGCCGAGCACGCGCTTCACGTTCGTCGCGCCGGGGTTTTTCGAACCGTGCTCGAAGATATTGATCCCGAACCTGCGCGCGATGAGCCACCCAAAAGGCAAGGCGCCCAGCAGGTAGCCGACGACGGCGGCGAGGAGGAGCGGGGTGGTCATGGGAACGGACATTTTAACGCGAAGGCGCGAAGATCATACGAAGGGCGCGAAAAAAACAGAAAGGTCGAGTGGTTCGTCTTTGCGTTCTTCGGTTTGTCCTTGGCGTCTTCGCGTAAAAAAATCCCGGCGGTTGGCCGCACCCTCAAAGCTGCACGAATTTCGCCAGCTTGATGGCGGAGTTGGCCTTGATGGCCTCGCGGGCCGCCGCGCTGGGCTCGTGGTCCACGCGCACGACCATGTAGGCGGTGCCGCCGGGGGTAAGACGCGAAAGCGACATGTCAGCGATGTTGACGCCGTCGTTGCCGAGCAGGGTGCCAACCGCGCCGACCATGCCGGGCTGGTCTGCGTTCTCAAGAACGAGGAGCTGGCCTTCGGCAGCGACTTCGACCTCGCGGCCGTTGATGCCGACGATGCGGGGCGCGTTGCCCTTGCCGATGAGGGTGCCGCGCGCGCTGTGCACACTGCCATCGCCGCCCGTGGCCTCAACTTCGATGAGGTCGGTGTAGTCGCCGGCGTCGCTGCTCTTGACAACCTCAAAGGCGAGTCCGAGGCGCTGGATAAAGGTGGGGGCGTTGACCGCATTGACGCCGTCGCCGCTGATGCGGCGAAGGAAACCGCACTGAAGAGCGCGGGTGATGGCGTTGACGTCTAGCTCGGCGACCTTGCCCTGGTAAACGACGCGAAGTTTCTCGATCTGTTTGGGAGCGATTTGTTGCACGAGGGTTCCGAGCTTGGCGGCGAGATCGAGATGGGGTGCGACGACCTTCGCGGCGGCGGCGTCCATTGAGGGCAGGTTGACGGCGTTGCGAACCGCGCCGTGGAGGAGGACGTCGGCGATTTGCTCGGCGATCTCGATACCGACCGACTCCTGGGCCTCGGAGGTGGAGGCGGCGATATGAGGAGTGAGCACGATGTTGGGTGCGGAACGAAGATCGCTGTCCTTGGGGAGAGGCTCGGTCTCGAAAACATCGAGACCGGCGGCGCCGACTTGGCCGCTCTTGAGAGCGGCGACGAGGGCCTTCTCGTTTACGATGCCGCCGCGGGCACAGTTGACGATGCGCACGCCCTTCTTGCACTTCGCGAGGGCGGCCTCGTCGATCATGTTGTGGGTCTCGTCGGTCAGCGGCATGTGAACCGTGATGTAGTCGGAACTGGCCAAAAGAGCGTCGAGCGACACGGACTCCACCTGCATGGCGGCGGCGCGGGCGGGAGTAAGGTAGGGATCGTAAGCGAGGACCTTCATGCCGAAGGCTTGGGCGCGTTTGGCGACCTCGCTGCCGATGCGGCCGAGGCCGATGATGCCGATGTTCTTTCGGAGCAGTTCGACGCCGCTGAGCGTCTTGCGATCCCAGTTGCCGGCCTTCATGGAAGCCGCGCCATGGGCGATCGGACGGGCGCAGCAGAGGATGTGGGTAAAGGTGAGCTCGGCGGTCGAGATCGTGTTGCCACCCGGGGTATTCATGACGACGACGCCGCGCTCGGTGGCGGCATCAACATCCACGTTGTCCACGCCGACACCGGCGCGACCGACGACTTTCAGCAGAGGCGCGGCGGCGAACACCTCGCGGGAGATCTTCGTCTCGGAACGGACGGCGATCGCGTGAACGTCTTTGACCAGTTCCAGCACCTGCGCGGGAGTGGAGCCGTAGGCCTCCATGACTTCAAAGCCTGGCTGCTGACGCAGGTAGGCAACGCCCTTTGGTGAGATCTTATCGGCGACGAGGATTTTCATGGTAACGAAAAGGGTTTAACGAAGCCCTTGCGGGGCGGCCTAGCAAGGAAAAGCTCGCCTACCTGCGGGCTCGCTCCCGTGCGCTCGGCCGGCCATCTCCAACGACATGGTCAACGCCCGCATTCACGCCCAATTCACCTTCCTCACCGAAGCCCTGCGACTCTCCGAGGTGCTGCGCCAGACCCTGCTCCCGACCAGCCGCCGGCGCGAAAACGACGCCGAACACTCGTGGCACCTGTGCCTCATGGTCATCGTGCTTGCGGAGCACAGCAACGTGCCGGTGGACGCGCTCCGCGTGCTCAAAATGCTTATCATTCACGATCTGGTGGAGATAGACGCGGGTGACACCTACGCCTACGACACCGCCGGCATGGCCAACCAACACGAGCGCGAGGCCCTCGCGGCCGAGCGTATTTTCGGCCTGCTGCCGGCCGATCAATGCGCGTCGCTGCGCGCGTGCTGGGACGAGTTTGAGGCGCGCGAGACGCCCGAGGCGAAGTTCGCCGCCGCGCTCGATCGCCTGCAACCGGTTTTGCTCAACATCCTCACCGATGGCGTAAAATGGCGCGAACACGGTGTGACCCTGTCCAACGTTCTCGCCCGCAACGGGCACGCCGCCGAGGGCGCGACGGAAGTTTGGAACCACGTGCGCGGCCTGCTCGACGAAGCGGTGGCCAAGGGTTCGCTGCCCGAAGCCTAAGCCGCAGGCGCGGCGTTTGCGGCGGTGGCGAGTTCGTTGCTTCGCCACAGGCCCTTCAGGAGGGGAAGGGCGGCGGCGGCGATAAGCAGGAGGTTGAAGGCGGCGAAGAAAAGCAGCGCCCAGAAACCGCGATCGGTGAAGCCGTAGCTGTGCAGGCCGACCCCGAGCAGGTTGGTGCCGAACCAACTCCAGCTCGTGACGATGTTGCCAAAAACGGCGAGGGCCATGAGGCCGCGCGGGCCGCTGAGTTTGCCCCAGCGAACGTGGAGAATGAGGGCGTTCCAAATCACGATGATGAGCGCGCCGTTTTCCTTCGGGTCCCAGCCCCAGAAGCGGCCCCATGACTGGTCGGCCCAGATGCCGCCGAGAATGGTGCCGACGAGGCTGAACAGGGTCGCAAAACAGAGGATGCCGTAAACCATGCGTTCGAGGACGGTGGCGGTATCCCGGTCGAGGGAGCGAGTGAGCAAGCCGCGCAGGATGTAGAGTGCGGCAAGAAAACCAGCCAGGTAGGTTGCGCTGTAGCCGATGGTGATAATGACAACGTGAGTCGCCAACCAGAAGTTGGAGTCGAGCACGGCGCGCATCATCTCGAGGGTGTCGCCGCTGAGCGACAGGTGGTGGGCAATGATTAGGCCGGAGAAACCGATGATGCCCCCCGCCGCGCTGGCGAGACCACGCGGGTGGATTTTTTCGAGGATGAGACAGAGCCCGACTGAGCCCCACGCGACAAAAAGGGCGGAGGAGTAGAGGTTGGTGACGGGCGGGCGACCTTCGAGCCACATGCGCATACCGATGCCGACGCTCATGAGCACGAAGCCCAGGCCGAGCAGATAGAGGGCGGATCGGCCGAGGACCTCAGGCCACTTGAGCCAGGAAAAGACGGCAAGAAGCAGGGCGGCGACGAAGATGACCATGCCGGTGTAGAAAGGAGCGGCGGCTTTGAAACGGGTCTCGGCGTCCACCTTGACGAGCTGTTTTTCAAAGCGCTTGGCGGTCTCGGCGCGGAGGAGTTTTACGATGGTGTTGAACTCCCCGGCTTTTTGCCCGCGCCAAGCGTAAGCGAGGCCGGCGTAGCTGAAGGCGTGGGCCTCGATCGCGCCAGTTTGGAAGGTGTCGAGCAAGACGGTGCCGGTCTTGCGCCAAGCGGTATCGTCGGTGGCGGCGTCGGCGGGCGGAATGGGGATCAGGTAGGCGTTTTGAGCCATGAAATCGAAGCGCGAGGCGAGATCCATCAAGCGGGTGGCGGCGGCCTCGTCGTGCGGCTGGTTTTGCTGGCGCAGGCGCACGGCGGCGATGCTGGCGGGAAGGGTATCCTGAAGCGTGCGCAAGGCGGCGAGCGGGTCGTCGAGCTCAGGCGGAGTGAGCGAGGCCTGGATACGGACGTAGAGACCAATGTTGTCGCGTAAGGCGATCACGGCGCGTTGAAACGGGGTTCGGCGCTGAGCCTCGACGGGCTGCGCGAGGGCGGCCTGGCGTTCGAGTTCTTCCAGACCGGGGGTGAGTTGGGCGTAGGAGAAGCGTTTTTTACCGGCGCCGTCGCTCTCCGATAGCTTGAGCAAGGCGAGCAAATCCGGGTGGACGACCTCGAAGACTTGGTGGGCGTTGGCCTTGCGGTCGTCGAGCAGCACATCGGCGATCCAGCGGGAGGGGGTGAGTTTGGTGCCATCGGCGAGGCGCACGGTCTGGCGGCCTTGGAACTGGAGCAAAGTGGCGCGGGCGACGGTATCGAGAGGCTTGATACGCCCCCCGACCAGCACGGGGAGGCGTCCGAAGGCGACCGTGTCAGGCGCGCCCGCAAGGTTGGCGGGCGGCCGCAGGGTGGAGGCGATGTAGACGACACCGAGGAGGAGGAGCAGGAGAGGGATGATTTTCTTCATGGCGCGTGGGAGGGAGAGATCAGGCCTTAGCCGGGGTGGCGGCTGAGTAGGCGCGGGTCTCGGGGCGGGTGAAATTGCGGGCAAGGGCGAGCAGGCCGGCGGCAGTGAGAAGGTGGACGCCTATGATCACCCAGCGCAGAATGGCGTCGTAGATATCGCCTCCGAAGAAACCGTAGGCGGTGACGCCCGCGAGCAAGATCACGGTGAACCACGCGTAGGCCAGCAGCAGGCCGCCGACCCAGGCGCGACGGGCGACGAGCCCGAAGAGCAAGGCGGCGCAGACCAGGAACTCCGCCGCGAGGACGGCGAGGCCGATCACGGCGGGAGTGCCGTCCGCGGACGCGCTGACCCAGAGGCCGACCAAGCCGGCAAAGATGCGCAGGGAAAGGACGAGGCCGAGTGCGACGACGGGCCCGGGCAGAGCGGGAGCGAGGGCGGCGGCGGAGCGGGTTTCGCCGCGACGGGCGGTGAAGAGCACAAGGTGCCAGCCGAACTGCCAGAAAAGACCGACGGACATGAGGAGGCAGCTCAGGTAGGGGATGACCCACGAGGGGTTGCGCACGACCTGGAGCACGGTGGTGCGATCGTTGTTGTCGAAGCCCGCTTGGAAAAAAGTCATGCCATCGAAGCGCAGCGGATTATTCATGAAAATCAGCACCTCGCGGTCCTGGCTTCCGTCAGGAGTCACAAGACGGACGCGGCTCGAAAAATTCTTTGGAATATCGGTGCCGGCGTAACGATCGTGGCTGAAATCGAGCAGGGTGAGCGAGTAGGGCTTGTAGGCGCGCTGAAAGCGGAGGCTGAGCTGCCATTGGCGACCGGCGGCGGTGAACGACTCGGGCTCGATTAGCATGGTTGAGACGAGAAAAGTGCCGAGGCTCTCTCCCTCGGGGGTGACGACCTCGACGAGCGCGGCGGGCAGGTTGCGCTGATCCATTTTGTAGGTCTTGGCCATCGGTGTGATGGCGAGGCGCGGGCCTAGACCTTTGGTGGCGGTGTTTTCCACCGTGCGCTGGCCGGCGGGAAGTTGCTCGCGCATCGTGAGCGAGGCGTTCGGGAAGTAGGCGCGGGGGATGAGGCGGAAGGGAAGGGCGTCGGCAACGATGGGTTTTTCGCGACCGAGGAGGGCTTCGGGAATGGCGGTGACGAGTTCCTCGCCGGGTTGGGTGACGTCGGCTACGGCGAGCTCGTTGAAGCGCCAGCTCTCGGAGTAGTTGCGCGTCTGGCCCTCATCGAGGCGCATCTGATATTCCTCCTGATAGAGACCGGTGAAAAGCTCGCCGAGGAGAAGAAGAATCAAGCCGGAGTGGACGAGCTGGATGCCGGCTTTTTTCCAAGTGAAGACGAAGCGCTTCGCGTGGGCGACGATAAGGTTGATGAGCAGGAGACCGCCGATGAAGTAGCCGCCGGGGAAAACGGGGAGCGGGAAGTCCTTAACCTGATGAAGGACGATGAAGCTTTTGAACCATTTTTCCTGCACCGCCCAGATGCCGAGATGCACCTGATCGAGGGTGGCGAGGAAGACCAGCGCGGCCGATAAGCCGAGCAAGGCGACGGTGAGCTTGAGCGAACAAAA
>CAMDHP010000086.1 GCA_945898185.1 Akkermansia muciniphila
CTGCCCCGCCCCCCGCCAACCCCGAGCTGGTCGAGCTCATTGATGGCTTCATCGCCGGTTCCAAATCCTCCACCGCCGGCATCGTCGGCGTCTTCACCCTCATCGTCATCGTCCTCCAGCTCTTCACCTCGGTGGAGAATGCCTTCAACGAGATCTGGGGCGTTCGTCAGGGCCGCACTTGGATCATGCGCATCATGTTCTACTGGACCGTTCTCACCCTCGGTGCCGTCCTCTTCTTCGCGCTCGTCACCAGTCTTTCCGCCGGCGCCTACCTGAACGTCGTTAAGGAAAACCTCCCCTTTGGTCTCGGCGCCACCTTAGTTGATTTCCTCCGCTGGCTACTCCCTTCGCTCTCCGCCCTCCTCCTTATGGCGGTGCTCGCCCTCTTTTATAAATACATCCCAAACACGCGCGTGCTTTGGCGCAGCGCCGCCGCCGGGGCCGTGCTCGTAGGCCTGCTCGTCGTGGCCAACAACTACCTCGCCTTCCTCTACCTCTCCAAAGTCGTCCAGCAGCGCAGCCTCTTCGGCTCCCTCGGTATCCTCCCGATCCTCATGTTCGGCCTCTATATCTTCTGGTTCTTCCTCCTTCTCGGAGGCCAGGTCAGCTACGCCATCCAAAACGTCCATTTCCGCAACAGCCAGGCAGCCTGGAACACGCTCGCTGAATCCATGCGCGAGCGCCTGTCACTCACCGTCCTGCTCCGCATCGGCCGCCGCTTCCGCGATTGCCACCCGCCTTGCACCGCCAGCGAGCTCGGCGCCGAAATCGGCGTGCCCACCCAGCTCCTCAATGAGTGCCTCAACCGCCTCGTCACCATGCGCCTCCTTTCCCCCGTGCCCCCCGGCGCCCACGAGACCGCCAACGACTTCCGCTTCCAGCCCGCCCGCCCTCTCAACCACACCACCCTCGCCGACTTCAAACGCCTAGACGACGACCACGGCGGCGACACCAACGGCCCCACCCTCACCGATTTTGATCCCATCGTTCTCGCCTACCACGACGAGATCAACCGCCTCCAAAACAACCCTTTCTTCCAAAAAAGCCTCGACGATCTCATCACCGCTTTCCCGATGCCGGCGTTCAAAAAAGCCGCGCTCTAATCGCTCTGCTACGACAAATTTCTCCCGAAACAGCTCTTGTTCATTCTTTTAAAACCCCCCTCAACTGCCTGCAAAGCGCCTTGCCCCCCGCCCCCAGAACCGCAAACGTCTACCCCTTTCTCCCATGATTTCTTGGATCCAACGCACCTTCCAGCATCACTTCAAGTGGCTGTTTCTTATCCTCCTCGGCACCGTCATCGTCTCCTTCGTGTTTATTACCAACACGTCCGGCGGCCTACACCAAGCCGCGCCGAAGATCCCCGACCGCCCTTTCTTCGACCTCAATCTGTCCTCCACTGCCGACCAGCAGCTCCTCATGGGCGACACCCAGCTCAGCATCATTCTCCAACGCGGCTCCGTTGAGGGCATCAGCCCCGAGCAAATCGAGGAATACGCCAAACAGCGTTACGCCGCCCTCCACCTTGCGGATTCCCTCGGCCTGCCGAATCCCTCCGATGACGAGGTCGCCGCCCACGTCCGCAGCCTCGGCGCCTTCCAGGGCAACGATGGCAAATTTGACGCCAAGCGCTACGCCGACTTCCGCGATCGCCTCAAAACCGACCCCCGCATGACAGAGTCCGACGTCGCCCGCGTCATGCTCGGCGATCTGCGCTTCGCCACCTACCGCAAACTCCTCGCCGGCCCGGGCTACGTCATGCCCGCGGATGTCGTCGAAGAACTCTCCCGCAGCAGCACCCGCTGGAGCCTCGCCCTCGCCACCGTTGACGCCGCCGCCTTCGCCCCGAGTATCGAGATTTCAGATACCAACCTCATTCCGTGGTTCTCGGCCAACGCCCGCCGCTTCGAGATTCCCGCCCGCGTTTCCGTCGCCTCCGTCGAGTTTCTCTCCTCCCAGTTCTCCGCCGGCCTGACATTTACCGACGCCGACCTTCGCGCCGCCTACGATTCCAACCCCGCCCGTTTCCCCGCCGACGACAAAACCATCATCGCCCCGGATGCCCTCTTCGCAGCCGTTCGCTCGAAAGTAGAGACCGCCCTCCGCGCCGAGCGTTCCGCTCGCGCCGCCCTCCGCGCCGCCAGCGATCTCGCCGTCAAACTCATTGAGCAAAACGTTAAGGTCGCCGACCTGCCCGCATTTCTGGCCACACAAAACCTCACCCTCACCGAGGCTGGTCTCGTCGGCCGCGATATCGCTCCCGCGTCCCTCGGCGGAACCGCCGCCGCCGCGAAGCTCGCTCCCGTCACCCGGCGCCTAAGCGCCGACGCCCCCTACTCCGACCCGGTTTCCACCCCCGCCGGAGCCGCCCTTTTGGTCTGGCGAGACAACGTCGCCGCTCACTCCCCTGCCCTCGCCGAGGTTCGCACTCTCGCCATCGTCGGGTACCGCGAAGCCGAGCAACGCCGCCTCTTTAGCGCAGCCGGACGCCAGTTTCGCACCGCCGTCCAAGCCAGCCTCGCCAAAGGCCAATCTTTCGCCGATGCCGTCACAGCTGCAGCCACCGCCGCCAGCCTAAAAGCCGAGGTCAAGACCATCACTCCATTTACCCTTGCCACACCGCCCAAGGATCTCGACTCCGCGGTTTTCGGCACCCTTGAAAAACTCCCCCAAGGCGGCGTTAGCGATTTCATCACCACCCGCGGCGCCAATGGCATCCTCGTCCACGCGGTTGAGAAATCCACCCCGCCGGCCGATCCTGCGTCCCCCGCCTACACCGATCTCCGCACCCGCTTGGGTGAATTCCTCTCCGGCCGTGTCGCGGCATCACTCCTCGAATCCGCCGCTGCCGCAGAGCTGGCTAAATCCGCTCCCGCCGCTCCCTGACGACCCGCTTAGAGCGAAAGTCTCAAAACCCTTCGCCCCGGCCTCACCCGCCGGGGCTTTTTTTGGCACCTCCTGCATAATCTCCGAATCCGCGTTGAGCATTTACCTCTTCGCCCCAAACGTCTCCCCGCATCAACTTTCAGCCCTCAGGTCTCGGGTTTCCTACTCCGTCCCATGCCGCTCCACCGCTACACGCCGCAAACCACCCCGTGTAAACTCTGCGGCGACGGCTTCGACCACCCTCAATCCGCCGACGCTCCCGCCCTCACCGCCTGCCCCACTTGCGGGCAGCAGGTCGCCCGCGCTCCCTTTCAGCCCACCTTCACGCCGAAACTTCTAAAACCGCTCTCTGTCTCAGACGCCAAGACCGCCGGGTTCAAAGTGTTTAAACGCACCTCCGGCGGCGAATTCGAACGCCAATGATCGCCCGCACTTCTCCGTCCCTCGCCACCGCCCTCTTCACCGCCTTCGCTTCTTGCGCGCTGGCCCTTGCTGCGCCGCAACCGGGTTACAAACCCTTCGCCCCCGCCGCCGAACCCGCGCCGGCACTCACCCAATTCACTTACGGAAATTTCACTTCGGCCGAAGCCGCTCCCCCATCCGCCTCCGAGTCCTCCCCGCCTTCAGCCCTTCAGCCTTTCAGCCCTTCAGCCCTTCCCGAAGCCCTCACCCTTGAGTCCGCCGTCGCCCAGGCCCTCGCCGCCAACTTCGACGTCCGCCTCCAGCGCATAACCACCGCCACCAGCACCGACTCTGAGGAGCTCGCCCGCGCCCCCTTCGATCCGCGCCTCAAAGCCACCGTCTCCACCGGCCTAACCGAGATAGACGCCGTCCGCGACGAGGCCCGCGCCACCAGCCTTTCCGCCTCTCAAAAAATTACCTCCGGCGCCACCCTCACCGCCGCCACCCGCCTCAAACGCAATGAACTCTCCGACGGCGCCACCGGCTTTAACCCCGCCTACAACTCCGACTTCGGCCTCGCCCTTAGCCAGCCGCTCCTCAAGGGCCGCGGCCTCGCCCTCAACCGCGCCAAGATCGAACGCGCCCGCCTCGGCACCACCCGCAGCCGCGCCGACTTCACCGCCGCCGTTCTCGCCGTCGTCCGCGATGTCGAGGTCGCCTACGCCAACCTCGCCTTCGCCCGCCAGCAGGAGAGTGTCCGCGCCTTCTCCCTAAAAGTTCGCGAAAAACTCCTCGAGGAAAACCGCGCCCGTCGCGATACCGGCGTCGCCACCGATCTCGAGGTCCTCCAATCCGAGGTCGGCGTCGCCAACGCCTCCCGCGATCTCCTCCTCGCTCGCCAGACCACCCGCGATCGCGCCGACGAACTTCTCCGCCTTCTCGGCCGCGAGCAGTTCGACGCCTCCCTCGGCGAACTCACCCTTCCCGACGTCGAGTTCACCGCCCCCGACCCCTCCGCCACCTTCACCCGCGCCCTTGCCAACACCCCCGAATACGCCTCCGCCCGCGCCTCCATCCAGCAGCAGGAGCTCGACGTCTTCACCTCCAAAAACGAGCGCCTCCCCCAGCTCGATTTCGGGGCATCCGCCGGACTCAACGCGGACGCCTCCAACGCCGGCCGCGCTGCCTCCGAGCTCGGCAACAACGACACCTACAACTGGCAGCTCGACCTCACCCTTTCCTTCCCTTGGGGCTTCCGCGCTGAAAACGCCAGTCTCCGCCTCGCTCGCGCGGGCTTAGACAGCGAGCAGGTTCGCCTCAGCCAAATCGAGCAAACCCTCCTTGTCCAGGTCCGCACCGCCCTCCGCGCCCTCGCCACCGGCCAGGAAAACCTCCGCCTCTCGACCCTTTCGACCGCCCTCAGCGCCCGCCAGTTCGAGCTGGAAAAAGCCCGCTACGAATCCGGCCTCTCGACCTTCCGAGCCGTCCAGCAATCGCAAGACGATCTAGACCTAGCCCGCCTCGCCGAACTCCAGGCCCGCATCAGTCTCCGCGTCGCCCAGGCCAACCTAGACCGCCTCGAAGGCACCGCCCTCAACCGCTACCGCCTCACCCTTTTCCCTTAGAAAATTTTTCCACCAACTCTTTCTCTTTCTCCCTCCGACCTCCGGCCTTGAGTCTAGGCCCCCTGATTGTTCTCGTTTCCCCCTCCCCTCCTCGTTCCGTTCTAGGCTCCCCTCGATCCAGCCCCACCCTCAGTTTTCCTCCCATGGCTAAAACCACCAAAAAATCCGCCCCGCGCGCCGTCGAGCACTTCGCCGGTATCTCCAAAATCGCCTACGAAGGCCCCAAGAGCGATAATCCGCTCGCGTTCAAACACTACAACGCGTCCGAAAAAGTCGGCGGCAAATCCATGGAGGAGCACCTCCGTTTCGGCATCGCCTACTGGCACTCTTTCCGCGGCACCGGCGCCGACCCCTTCGGCCCCGGCACCATCGTCCGCAAGTGGGAATCCTCCTCCAAGGAGGCCGTCTCCGTCGCCAAGGTCCGCATGGACGCGGCCTTCGAGTTCTACCAAAAGATCGGCGCGCCTTTCTGGTGCTTCCACGACCGCGACATCGCCCCCGAGGGCGCCACTCTCGCTGAGTCCAACAAGAACCTCGATGCCATCATCGCCCACGCAAAAGGCCTCCAAAAGGCCACCGGCGTTAAACTCCTCTGGGGCACCGCCAACCTCTTCAGCAACCCGCGCTTCATGTGCGGGGCCTCCACCAACCCCGACGCCCACGTCTTCGCCTACGCCGCCGCGCAGGTCAAAAAAGCCATCGACGTCACCCAGGAGCTGGGCGGCGAAAACTACGTTTTCTGGGGCGGCCGCGAGGGCTACGAGACCCTCCTCAACACCAACCTTAAGCGCGAGCAGGACCACCTCGCCCGCTTCCTCGGCCTCGCCGTGGACTACGCCAAGAAGATCGGCTTCAAGGGCCAGTTCCTCATCGAGCCCAAGCCAAAGGAGCCCACCAAGCATCAATACGACTTCGACTGCGCCACCTGCATCGGCTTCCTCAAAACCTACAAGCTCGACAAGCATTTCAAGTTCAACATCGAGACCAACCACGCCACCCTCGCCGGCCACACCTTCCAGCACGAGATCGAGGTCGCGGGCTCCGCCGGCATGTTGGGCTCCATCGACGCCAACACCGGCGACCTCCTCGTCGGTTGGGATACCGACCAGTTCTCCACCGACACCAAGGAGCTCACTCTCGCGATGATGAGCATCCTCAAGTTCGGCGGCCTCGGCTCCGGCGGCTTCAATTTCGACGCCAAGCTCCGCCGTCCCTCCACCGACCTCGCCGACCTCTTCCACGCCCACATCGGGGGCATGGATACCTACGCGCAGGCCCTCAAACTCGCCTATCGCATCAACACCGAAGGCAAGTTCACCCACCACGTCGCCGCCCGCTACTCGTCCTACGATTCCGGATACGGCAAGGACATCGAGACCGGCAAGGCCAGCTTCGAGAGCCTTGAGAAACTCGTCCTCGGTGGCCTCGGCGAGCCCACCCTCAAGAGCGGCAAACAGGAATACCTCGAGAACCTCCTCAACCAGGAACTCTTCCGCTAAGCTCCCGTAGCGGAACGACCCATTTGTTCCGTCCGTCCTCCCCCGAAGCCCGGCCCGCGTCCAAAACGCGCGGCCGGGCTTTTCATTTTCCACACTTGCCGCCGCCGCCTTCCTGGCCCGCCATTGTCCCTTACATGTCCACCCAGCCCACCGCCACCTCGTCCGCCCCCGCCACCGAATCCTGCCCCTGTGGCTCCGGCAAATCCTTCGCCGACTGCTGCGGCCTCATCCTCGCCGGCGCCCCCGCGCCCACCCCCGAGGCCCTGATGCGCTCCCGCTACTCCGCGTATGGCAAACGCAACTACATCCACCTCGAGCGCTCCCTCTCCGCCGCCCAGCGCGCCGACTTCAGCCCCGCCGACGCCAAAACCTGGGCCGAATCCTCCGAATGGCTGGGCCTCGAAATCCGCGACACCACCGGCGGCGGCCCCGCTGATACCGATGGCACCGTCAGCTTCGTCGCCGCCTTCAAGACCGCCGGCGAGGAGCGCAAACACGTCGAGAATGCCCGCTTTATCCGCGAGGAAGGCCTTTGGGTTTACGACGGCCAGGTCGTCGAAAAAGCCGTCCCTGTCCGCCACGCCGAACCCAAACCCGGCCGCAACGACCCCTGCTCCTGCGGCTCCGGAAAAAAATACAAAAAGTGCCACGGCGCCTGAGCCAGCCGCAAGGCACGAGCTACTAGCCACTAGTCACCAGCGTCTTGTAACCAGTAACTAATTCTTTGTTGGAATGATAAATTGGCCGCAAAAAGGCGCAGAAGTCACAAAAAAGAAGGCTTGGTTTTGCGCGTTTTGAGCCTTTTGCGGCAATTCTCGGTAGGTTTAGTCTTCGTTCACAATGCTGACCAATTCATAAGCGTCTTAAAACTAGCCACTGGCACCTCACTTCCACCACCCATGAGCACCACCACCGCACGCGACATCTATCTCGGCACCGACTCCGGCGCCACCACTTCGAAGACCGGCGGCATCTACGCCAACGGCACCCCTATCTCCACCCAGCTCCGCCAGAGTTCCACCAACTCTCAGGCCGGCACCGCCGCAGTCATCGCTGGTTGGGTCGACGGCGTGCAGGGCTTCCTCACCGAAAATAATCTCTCTTGGTCACAGGTGCGCGGCGTCGGCCTCGCGCTCCCCGGCCCCTATCAGAGCTACGGCGTGCTGGCCAAATCCGCCAACCTGCCCGAGAGCTTCACCGGGTGGAATTTCCACTCCGACTACTCCGCCGCTCTCGCCAAAGCCGCAGGCCGCCCAGTCGCTCTCACGGTAGGTAACGACGGCGACCTCGGCGGCGTCGGCGAAGCCGCCCGTGTTCGCGGTGACACCAAAGCCACCGTCCTCCTGCTCGCTCCCGGATCCGGCCTTGGCGCGGCCTACGTGGATGCCAAGGGCCTCCCTCTCACCGGCGACCAATTCGCCGGCATGGAGGCCGGCCACATGCCCGTGCCCCTGCACGTCCTCGGTCACGGTTTGGACAAGGCCCCCGCCTTCCGCTGCGGCTGCGGCCGCTCCTGGGGCTGCATCGAGGCCTACTCCACCATCTCCGGCCTCCCGCAATATCTCGACGCCTTCCTGCCCAAGTATCCCGGTCACGAGCTCGCCTCCTCGACCGACACCCCCAAGCACAAGGCCCTTTCCCTGCGCGGCCGGGCCCAGAAAGGCGACCCGCTTGCCCTCGAGATTTTCGACACTCAAGCCCGCGCCCTTGGCATTCACGTGGCCAACCTCGCGATGGCGCTCGACCCCGGCATAGTCGTCGTCGGCGGCGGCCTGATTGATCCGGAAAGCACCACGCCAGAGTTCCGCCAGCGCTACCTCGACGGCATCCGCAACGCCGCGAGCCCCTTCCTATTTCCTGCGCAACGCGAGCGCTTGAAGATCGTGCCCGCCACCCTCGGCGAACTTTCCCAATCCATCGGAGCCGCCCTCGTCGCCCTCTACTCCGCCAAGGCCTGAGCCTGTTTCCCTCCGAAAGTAGCAAAAGCACGGCCGCGCTTTCGTCCGGGTGCCGCGATATCCACGAGACACCTCAGCCATTTATGTTTTGAATCGATACTTAAGCTCCGAGGTGGGGCGGGACCGCTGAGCCCGCCGCGTCTGATTGGTGAACACCGGAGAGGCACGGCGGCGGGCCCAGCAGTCCAGGCCCTGCCTTAAGGTCTCAAATCAATACATAGATGCTATCAGCCATTACTTTACCCAAGAGTCGGCAGTTCAAACCGACCGCGGATTACGCGGATCGAGCGGATAAAACAGTCTACAGAAAATACCAGGAACCGAAGGAACTTACCCTGGAGGTAATGCATCGATAGTTGGCACTCGTCTGGTATCAGCGTTTACCCGCGCAATCCGCAGTTTCCACCGCCGTTTTTAGGTTAAAGCGAACTCGAATCACTTGCCGATGCCAAAGGCGCGGAAGCCGATCTCGCGCAGTTTGGCGAGATTCGTTATATTGCGGCCGTCGAAGATGAAGGCGGGTTTCTGCATGCCCGCGTAGATCTTGGCGTAATCGATGGTCTTGAATTCGTCCCACTCGGTCACGATCGCGATGGCGTGCGCACCGGCGCAGGCCTCGGCCGCGCTGGCCGCAACCGAGAGGCGGGGATTGGGCGTGGCACCCTTGACCGTCAGGTCGTGAAGGATCTCGGCCGCTGGCACCTTGG
>CAMDHP010000087.1 GCA_945898185.1 Akkermansia muciniphila
CGCTACGATCGCATCCTCCTCGATACGCCGCCTCTTGCGGCCGTGAGTGACGCGTTAGTAATCTTGCCTCTGGTGGATGGTGCGATCTTTTCGATCTTCTTTAATAAAGTGCGCCGCAAAGCCGCCCAGTCCGCCGCCCGTCGCCTCCTGGAATCCAACGTTACCTGTTTCGGCGCGGTCTTGAACGGCCTTAACCTAGCGGTATCCGGCTATTACTACGCGCAGTATTACGACAAATCCTATAAGGACTACTACGTGGTAACTTCGGATGACAAAAATCCTCCTGACGGCGCCCGCGAGAAAAAGCCCGACAAGGCTAGCGCCGCGACCGAAGCCTAAGAGAGTTTCTTGCGAGCCCTGCTCGAAAAATCCAAACTCGGAGCCGATCATCTCGATCATCTCCGGGTTTTGCGTTTCGGGGCCTTCAACCTAAAACCGGCATTGGAAACCGCGGATTACGCGGATGGACGCGGATACCAGACGATTGCCAAATATCGATGCATCACCCCCAGGGTGAGTTCCTTCGGTTCGTGGTATTTTCTGTATCCGGTTTTATCCGCTCGATCCGCGTAATCCGCGGTCGGTTTGAACTGCCGAAACTAGGATAATTGGTGTGAAGGGAACTTGACCATGTCATTTGAGCTTAGAGCTCAAATGACGTGGGCTTACTCGTCGCCGCCGGAGTCGTCCTCGATCTTCGCGCCCTCTTCGCCCTCGCCGAGGATACCGGTCTGGCCGCGGACCTTGAAGCGGGTTTTTTCGACCTCTTTCATCGCAGCTGCGGTGAAGCGGGTGAAGGGCACGGCAACGAGGCGCTCGCGGTTGATCGGCTGCTGGGTGTGCTCGCAGATGCCGTAGGTGCCGGCTTTGATGCGCTTGATGGCGGCCTCGACCTCGGAAAGAGCCTCCTGCTCGTTGGCGACCAGGCTGAGGGCGAAGTCGCGGTCGAAGGAATCGGTGCCGCCATCGGTGCCGTAGCTGGAGAGGTCGCCGGAGTCTTCTTTGGCGGAGCGCTTGAGCGTCTCCTCGGCGTGCTGGTCCACTTGGCCGGTGACGTGGTTGCGGAGCGCAATGAGGAGTTTGTAGTAGCGCTTAAATTTATCGGGGATGAGGGCTTCCTCGCTCTCGGCATGGGACGATTTCTGCTTGGGGTTAAAGCCAAGGATATCGGCAAGGGAGGCGGCCTTGATGTGGGCAGGTTTGGCAGCGCGCAGCGAATCGGAGGGGAGACGGGACTTGCCGGCGTGCGTCTTGACGACGACCGGCTTGGTGGCGGAGGCAGGGGCGGGGGCGGCTTTGGCGGCAGTCTTGGCCACCTCGCGGACCTCATCGAGGGAGAAGGCGACGGGTTTGGCGGGTTTGGTTTTTTGAGCGAGGATGCGGGAGCGCAATCTATCGCGGGCGGAAGCTGGGGCGACGGCGGGGGGGTTGGGCGCTGGGGCTTTAGCGGCTTTTGCGGCGGTCTTGGCGGAGGCCTGAGCTTTTGCCTGAGAGGCCTTCGCAGGCGGAGTTTTAGCCGGCGGAGCCTTGGCGTGCGGAGCTTTGCTCGGCGAGGTTTTGGCTGGCGGAGCTTTTGCCTTTGGAGCTTTTACCGGCCGGGTTTTTGCCGGAACGGATTTAGCTGCGGCGGGCTTGGCCTTAACGGGGACGGATTTGGCGGATTTGGCGGACACGGTGGATTTTACGGGAGCCTTTTTGGAGTCTGGAACGGAACGGGACTTCGCGGTTTTGGATGCGTGTCTCGCTGGCTTTGCAGCGGGCGAGATCTTGGTGAGTTTAACGGGTTTCGCGCGGGCCTTGGCGGGTTTCGCTTTTGGCTTGGGCACGGGTTTCCTGGCGGGTTTCACGACGGGTTTTGAGTTGGATTTAAGTGAAGATTTGGTGACGGGCTTAGATGCCTTTTTGGGGGAGGGTTTGGCCTTGGGCGCGGGCTTGGATTTCGGAGCGGGCTTGGGTTTTGATTTAGCCATGGCGGGTGTGTTTTTTTTGGGGGGGTTATTGAAGAAATCAAAAAAGTGGTGAATGCCTCGGATTAGGGCGCCGGATTAATGGCCTCGGCGCAGCGCGGGCAAACTTCGCCGTGGTCGGTGGGCTGAAGGGCCTGAACGCAGCGCCAGCAGCGCGGGCAGCGCACGGACCCGAGCTCGGAGGCGAGACGGGCGGAGACTGCGATAGGCTGCGCGGCAGGCGTCGCGGCGAGGATGACGTGTGAAACGATAAAGAGCTCGGGCAGGAACGCCTCGTGGCGGCGCAGTATGGCATCAACCGGGTCGCCGGCGGCGACTTCGAGAGTGACTGCGGCATCGAGGGATTTGCCGAGCTGGCCGGCCTGGCGCAGGGGCTCGAGGGTCTCGTTGACCTTGGCGCGGATAGAGAGGAGGGCGGTGAAGTCGGCGTCGAGGACGGGATCGGTCCAGGCAGCGTCGGCGACGGGCCAGTCGGAAAGGTGGACAGAAGGAGGTGAGACTTGAGGGTTGAGGGCGGAGATCTGAAGAGCAGGCGCGGGCGACGGGGCGGGACTTGAACTCACGTTCAAGCCGATGACGGAGGCGGAGGCGGAGTCAGGAGCGAGGTCGGTTTTGAAGTGGGCGTGGCACCAGGCTTCGTCGGCGGTGAAGGTGAGAACAGGGGCTAGGATGCGCACAAGCACGCTGTGGATGGCTTGGACTGCGGTCTGGGTGCTGCGGCGCTGGGGGTGGTTGACGGCGTAGGTGTAGAGGCGGTCTTTGCAGACGTCATTGTAAACTGCGGAGAGCGTCGTGGAAACGAAATGGGCGCAGAGGCTGATGACGCGGTGGAATTCGTAGGCGTCGTAGGCAGCGGTGGTGTCGGCGAGGAGTTTGGCGGTCTGGTGCAGTGCCCAGCGGTCCAGAACATCAAGCGCGGAATGAGGAACGGAGTCTGTAGCGGGGGCGAAATCGTGGAGGATGGAGAGCTGATAGCGGAGGGCGTTGCGGAAGCCGCGATACTGCTCGGCCGAGTTATCGAGGATTTTCTTGGACAGGGTTATGTCCTGGGTGAAGTCCTGCGAGGCGAGCCAGAGCCGGATAACGTCGGCGCCGTAGTCGTTGATGAAGTTATCGGATGTCGGGGGCTTTTCGTAGGAGCCGGATTTGGAGATTTTCTTGCCGTCTTCGCCAACGATGAAGCCGTGGGTGAGCACCGCCTTGTAGGGTGCCGCTCCGAAGGCGATGACGCTCGTCCAGAGCGATGACTGGAACCAGCCGCGGTGCTGGTCGGAGCCCTCGAGGTAGAGATCGGCGGGCCATTGCGTAGTGCCTTGGTGGTTACGCAGGACGGCGGCGTGGGAGGAGCCGGAGTCGAGCCAGACATCGAGGGTATCGCGGCCACTGGTCAGCTCGGTGGCGGCGGGCCAGCCGGCGGGGAGGGCGACGCCGGAGAGGAGTTCGGCGGCGGTCTGCTCATACCAGAGATTGGTGCCGCTGGGGTGGGTGGCGATCTTGGCGGCGACGGCGCGGACGACGGAGGCGTCGAGGTGGGCTTTTTTATTCGCGTCGTAGAAGGCGATGATAGGCACGCCCCAAGAGCGCTGGCGGCTGATGCACCAATCTGGGCGGGATTGGACGGCGCCGGTGATCCTGGCCTGGCCAAAGGCGGGGAACCAAGTTACGTTCTTGATCGCGGCGAGGGCGGTGTTGCGGGCGGTCGAGGGCTGGGAGCCGAGGCCTGCGACCTCAGGGCCAGAGGACGGAGCGGACGACACGGAAGTCGTCCCTCCCAAGGGGCGGTCGAGGCTAACAAACCACTGGTCAACGGCGCGGAAAATGATGGGGGTCTTGGAGCGCCAGCAGTGGGGGTAGCTGTGGACGTATTTGGCCTTGGCGAGCAGGGCGACGTGGCCGGTGACGGGGTCGGGGGTGGCGAGTTTTTTGAGGACCGCGAGGTTCGCGGGGCTGGGTTTTTTCGCCTTCAGCTCTTCGGCGGTTTCGAGGCAGGTGATGCCGATGAGGTCGGCGGGGACTTGGCCGTCGTCGAGGTAGCGGCCGTCGTCACCGACGGGGCAGTAAATGGGAAGCTTGTAGCGGAGGCCGGTAAGGTAGTCGTCGGCACCGTGGCCGGGTGCGGTGTGGACGCAGCCGGTGCCGGTTTCAGTGGTGACGTAGTCGGCGACGACGACCGGGCTGGCGCGGTTGATAAAAGGGTGGCGGGTGGCGAGGTTTTCGAGCTTTGCGCCCGGAATGCCCAACGAGTTCGCAGAGCGGGACTCGATGATCGATGAGGCGTCGTCGCCGGTGATTTTTGCGGCTTCGAGGACGGCGGGGAGAAGTCCCTTGGAAACTATGATGTAGTCGGCACCGAGGTCGGCGACGGTGTATTCGATTTCCGGATGCACCGCGATCGCAAGGTTGGCCGGGATGGTCCAGGGGGTGGTGGTCCAGATGACGATGCTGAGGGGCTTGTCAGTGGGCAGACCGAATTTTTCCGCTTCGGCGGTGGGGACGAGGAATTTGACCCAAATGGCGATGGAGGTGTGTTCGGCGTATTCGATCTCGGCCTCGGCGAGGGCGGTCTCGAAGGGGATACTCCAGTAAACGGGTTTCTTGGAGCGATAAACGAAGTCCTGCTCCACGAAGGCGGCGAAGGTGCGGAGGATATCGGCCTCGAAGGCGGGGGACTTGGTTTTGTATTCGTTGGCCCAGTCGGCCTGCACGCCGAGGCGTTTGAAGGAGGCGGTTTGTTTTTTGATCCAGCTCTCGGCGAAGGCATCGCAGCGGGAGCGCATCTCGGCGGTCGAGAGGTTTAGACCGGCGGCCTGGATTTCTTTGGCGACCTTTTGTTCGATAGGGAGGCCGTGGCAGTCCCAACCCGGGACGTAGGGAGTGCAGAAGCCGCGCAGGGACTTGTAGCGAAGGGTGATGTCTTTGAGTGATTTATTGAGAGCGGTGCCGATGTGGACATCGCCGTTGGTGAAAGGCGGGCCGTCGTGGAGGACAAAGACGGGGGCGCCGGCGGCGGTGCGTTTCGCTTGGAGGGTAGCGTAGAGGGAGAGCTTTTCCCAAGCGGCCAGACGCAGGGGTTCGCGTTTGGGGAGATCTCCGCGCATAGGGAAATCAGTTTTGGGAAGGCTGAGAGTGTGCTTGAGATCGTTCGCCATGCCGGAAGTAAAAGGCGGCGGAGGCTACGAGGCAGGGGGGGGGAGTCAAGGACGGCGGCGCGCTGGCCCGCGAATGACCACCATCCACCCGCAAGTGACGAATCGGGCGAAACGGCGCCGGTTTAGGCGGTGGCGCGGGTGGCAAGCTTGGCGCCGGCAGCGAGGCAGTTGGTCATACTGATCCCGTCGCGCACGGTGCCACCGATGAGCAGGCCGGGCTGGCGGGTCTCGGCGGAGGCGAGCACGTCGAGATGGGCGTCGTGGTTGAGTTTGTATTGCGGGATGGCGTGGGGCCAGGCGGTGGAGCGCACGAAGACGGGCTCGCCGCGCACTCCGAGCAGGGAGGCGAGCTCGGCGCGGATGATCGGCAGGAGTTTTTCTGGAGGGAGGCGGGCGAGGTCCGGACGGCGGGTGCCGCCGACCATGACGGTCAGGGCGATGTGACCGGCCGGGGCGCGACCGGGGAAAAGGGTGGAACTGAAGAGAACGCCGAGAAGGGAGCGTTTCTCGATGGATGGGATGAGCGCGCCGAAACCATTGAGCGGGTGGGCGACATCGGCGCGCCGGTAGCCTAGAAAGACCGAGGTGACGGGCGGGTGTTCGAGGGTATCGAGGGAGGCGAGAGAGGTCGGCATGCCGGGGCTGCCGATGGCGAGACGGGCGAGGGCACTGGCTGGCAGGGCGAGCAGGACCTTGCGCACGCGCTCGGTGCAGGCTGTGCCGGAGCGGAACCAGCGAATGAGCCAGGTGCCGTCGGGCTGGGGGAGGAGGGTATCAATCTCCGCGCTGAGCTCCAAGCTGCCAGGGGGCAGGGATGAAACGAGCGCGCGAGGGAGGGACGCCAGGCCGGAGCGGAAACTGATGATGGGGGTGGGGCCGGAAGGCTCGCCGCGGGCGCGTTTGGCTATGGCGGCGGCGAGCTGGGCGCGGATAAGGGAGCCGTGCTCGTGTTCGGCCTGCCAAAGGGACGGGAACGCGTGGCGGGCGGAGAGCAGGTCGGCGTTGCCCGCGTAGATGCCGGAGGTGAAGGGATCGAGGGCGTAGGTTACGAGCTCGTTGCCAAAGTGTTCGCAGATGAAGGCGGAGAGCGACAGGTCCTCGGTGCGCGGCGAGGGGCGCCGAGTAAGTTCGCCGAGGAGTTTGAGCTTGGTGCCGAAGGAGAAAAACGAGGAAGTGAGAAACGCGGCCGGGCTGGTGGGGAGCGCGCGGAGGACGCCGTCGCGAACGATGTAGCGGTTTTTAGCGGCCGGGTCGGCGCGAAGGCGTTCGGCGCCGAGGCCGAGGGTGTCGAGCAGTCGGGTGACCTCGGCGCTTTCCTGAAGTGAGTTGGGGCCGGCCTCGATCAACCAGCCATCAGGGTGGAGCTCGGTGCGCAAGGCGCCGCCGGCAGCGGGCGCGGCCTCGAAAATGCGGACGGGGTGGCCGGCGCGGGCGAGGTGGTGCGCGGCGCTGAGGCCGGTAAGGCCGGCACCGATGACTGCGAAAGGAAGTTGGGCGGCGGAGGTATCCACGAAAGGTTTACGCTATCGAAAATGCTGCGAGAGAAGCGCGGCGTTTATTGTCAATTTACATGCTATTACCTAGCGAATGGGCTGGCTGGCGGCTGGGCAGGCGGTTTCAGGCAATAGGAAACGCGGGCAGGAATGCGCTGTATCACGCGGATGGATTAGCAGAAGTTGGTGACGGTCTCGACGAGAGCGAACATGCATTCGATTTTGGCGTCGGGAGTGATGCCGTGGCCGAGGTTGAAAATGTGGCCGGGCCGGCCGCGCATGGAGGTGAGTAGGCGGGTGGCCTGCGCGCGCACGATGTCAGGCGTGGTCGTCATGAGCACGGGGTCGAGGTTGCCCTGAAGGGCGAGGTTGGCGGGTAGGCTGGCGCGCACGGCGGCGAGGTCGGTGGTCCAGTCCACGCTGATGGCGCGCACGCCTGAGGTGGCTTGGGCGGCGAGGTGGGGGGAGGTTCCCTTGGCGTAGAGGATGATGGGAAAGCCGGCGGGCAGCGCGGCGACGAGGCGACGGATCCATTGGAGCGAGGCGGCCTCGTAGTCTGGGCCGGCGAGGATACCGCCCCAGCTATCGAAAATCTGGATAGCGTCGGCACCGGCCTCGATCTGCATCTGAAAATAGGCGACGAGCGCGGCGGTGAGTTTTTCGAGCAGGGCGTCGAAGGAAGGGCGGTCGGTGTAGAAGAGGAGTTTGGCGCGGGCGAAGTCATCGGAAGAGCCGCCCTCGAGCATGTAGGTGGCGAGCGTCCAAGGGGAGCCGCCGAAGCCGAGGAGGGCGTGGCCGGTGGTAGCGACCTCGCGCTTGAGGAGGCGCAAAGCGTCGCCGACGTAGGCCAGTTTCTTGGGGACGGCGGAGGCGGGGGCAAGGGCCTCTATCTGGGTGCGGCTATCGAGGCGGTAGGCCATCTGGATGCCGCCGGTGTCGCGGAATGCGTAGGGCTGGCCGAGGGCCTCGGGGATGACAAGGATGTCGGAGAAGAGGATGGCGGCGTCGAGGCCGGGGAAGCGCTTGAGCGGCTGGAGCGTGACCTCGGCGGCGAGCTCGGGGGTGCGCACCATTTCAAGAAAGGAGGACTTCGCCTTGAGGGCGCGGTATTCCGGGAGGTAACGGCCGGCCTGGCGCATGACCCAGAGGGGTGGCCGGTCGAGCGACTGGCAGGAAAGGGCGGCGTGGAAACGTTCGCGGGAAGTCATGGTCGGAAAAGGAGCGAGAGGCGAGGAGCGAGGAGCTAGGAGCCTGAAATCAGGGTTGGTCGGCCCAGTCGCGGGGGCGGAGGAAATCGGTGTGAAGACGGTGCTCCTCAGTGCCGGGCGCGGGGACGCGGGCGTAGTCCCATCGCGCGAGGGGCGGGAGGCTCATGAGGATGCTTTCGGTGCGGCCGCCGCTCTGCAGGCCGAAGAGGGTGCCGCGATCCCAGACGAGGTTAAACTCGACGTATCGACCGCGTCGATACAGTTGCCAGTCGCGCTCGGCTACGGTGGTCGCGGACGACTTCCGTCGGGCTACGATGGGAATGTAGGCGGGGAGGTAGGCGTCGCCGACGGCTCGCATCAGCGCGAAAGACTCTTCGAAGCCAAGGGCGGAGAAGTCATCGAAAAATACGCCGCCGATGCCGCGCGGCTCCGCGCGGTGTTTAAGGTGAAAGTAGTCGTCGCACCATTTTTTGAAGTGCGGGTAATGCTCGTTGCCGAAGGGCGCGAGGGCTTCGCGGGCGGTGCGGTGCCAGTGGACACAGTCTTCCTCGTAGCCGTAGTAGGGAGTGAGATCGAAACCGCCGCCGAACCACCAGGCGGGCGCCGCCGCAGTGGGGCTCGGAGCCTTGTCAATGATTGATTGACTAGTTGCATCGGGGACAGCTGACGAGGCGTAAGCGGGTGGAGCGGCGGGGGCGGGGTCTTCGGCGGTGGTGCTGAAGAAGCGGACGTTGGCGTGGCTGGTGGGGACGCGAGGGTTGCGCGGGTGGATGACGAGGGAGACGCCCATCGCGACCCACGGCTTACCGGCCAGCTCTGGCCGGTGCGCGGTGGCGCTGGGAGGAAGCGTGGTGCCGGTGACGTGGGAAAAGGCGACGCCGGCTTTTTCGAAGACGGCGCCCTCGGTGAGAATGCGGGTGCGTCCGCCGCCACCCTCGGGGCGGGTCCATTCGTCGGTGCGAAAAGTCTCGCGGCCATCCTCCTCGGCCAGGGCGGCGCAGATGCGATCCTGGAGAGCGAGCAAGTAGCTTTTGACGGCGGCGAGATCGGGGAAGGTGGACATCGGATTGGGTGAAAGGGCAAGGATGACGCAACACGGGGGCGCGCGGGCGCGCCAGATGAATCCCGCACTGACGGAACTTGAACTCACGTTCAAGCCGACGA
>CAMDHP010000088.1 GCA_945898185.1 Akkermansia muciniphila
CGCCGACGTTGAGTTCGCCGTCGGTCAGAAGCAGGAGCTTGCGCGGGCACCCGGACGGCAGCCCGCTCATCAGATCGCGTCCCAGCGCCCAGCCTCCGGCGAGGTTGGTGGAGCCTCCGGCTCCGATCTGATCAATCGTCGTCATCACCAAGATTTCGTCCCGCTTTTCCGCCAAGGGCACCAGCGTCTGAGCCGCATCGTCGAATACCACCAGGCCGAAGTGATCGCCCTTGCGAAGATTACGAACCACGGTGCGCGCCGCGCGTTTGGCCGCCGTCAGCGGATCGCCCTGCATGGAGCCGCTGCGGTCAATCACCGCTACAAATGCGACCGGTTGCGAACGTGCGCCCGTCACCTCTGGCGCATCGAAGGTAATGGCCAGATGGATCGGGCGGGCGGTGTTGGCGAGGATGGCGGGATAATCGAGTTGGAGTTGGGTTTTCATAGGGATTCCCACGATAACCCATGGGGTCGGACAAATATGGGTGGTGCCGCCTCAAATTCGCTTGAACCCGTCCCTGTCTGACCCCGTCCGCTAAACTGCCGGCCATGACCTTCTCCAACTTCGTCACGCTCACCAATCAGAACCCGCGCGCGGTCTTGCTTCTCGAAGGCACCCGCGAACCAGCGCCCGCGCACGCTCCGCGTCTCACCGAACTTGCCGCCCGCTTGGGTTCGGCATTGCCGGCGGCGCGTTTCAGGTCGGGCAACGCGCCCGGCAGTGATGCCCTGTTCCTGCAGGGCCTGGACGCGGTCTTAAGCCGGGTCGAACTCGTCACCCCGCATGAGGGCTATCGTCCAAGCACGACCGGGGCGCGCATCCAGCCTCTTGGGCAGGCATCCCCGCAGACCCTCAAGGAATTGGTGCGCCTTAGTATCGCGGCAACGCCCCGCTACCGGGATCTTTTCGAGCGCTACCTCGCCGAAAATCTTCCGCCCGCACTCAAGGCAAAAACCCGATACCTTTTGCGCGATACGCTGAAGGTCCACGGCTGCCCCAAAGCCGGCCTCGCTCCCGCGAGCGGCGCGCTCCTTTATTTGAACGCCTCCGATCCCGACCTCGGCGGCACCGGGCATACGCGACGTGTCTGCGCTTTGCTCGCCGTGCAGGTTTGGTCTCAAGACCAGTGGCTCGGCTGGTAAGGCGCACGGCCGCCCAGAGTCCGGATCTGGAACGGATCAGATTCCCATAAAACAATTTTTTATTGGGGATACCCCCGTCGTTGTCCGACCCCCTCCCTTAGTTTCGGCGCGTCTTCGCAGACTCCCTTTAAGCCGATCCCTGCCATGTCACGTCTCCCATTACTCTGCGCTCCCTCCGCCTTGCGCGCCTTCCTTGCAACGTTTCTTCCCCAAGGAGCCTGTCTCGTCCTGCCCGGACCTGAGATGCCCGTGCCCATTCCACTCAACGAATGCGTCATCGTGCATAACAACCGGTTGCTCTGGGCCACTTGCCACACTCCCTACGGCCCGACCCGTCCCTGTGTGGGCCGCCTCGCATTCGCGGGCTGGCATTCGCTCCCCGAGGACTACGGTGGTTGCACCCTCCACGCGAAAAACGGTGCCGAGGTGGCCCGCATCGTACCCAACACCGCCCTAGCTCTCCCCGACGGCCGCGCCGCCCGCCTCCGCGCCGAACAACTCCGGCACGCCCAACGCGCCGCCTCCGATCCCAGCTATGCCCGCCGCTGGGCCTTGCGTTTTAAAGAGGCGAACTCCTCACCGCCCCACCCTTAACCCCAAATAATGCGTTGGACGACGCGATCCGATTTAATCAACCGCGCATCTGCTCATTCGTTTACCCACCTCGATGCATGATGACTGCACCTCAGATCCCACTCACGACCATCTCCCTCGGTATCTTGCATCATCTCATCGCCGCCAACTTAGGAATTAGGGTTTAACCAGGCATTTTTCCGCCTAATTTATTGGCCAACGATCGCCCCACCCGCCTTCTTATCCACGTCGCAGCTCTCCTAACCCGCCTGCAGTCCAATATGCCCGCCAAACGCCGTCCCGCCGTTCCCGCAGTAAAACCCGCCTTGGCTCGCGCCAACGGAAACCGTCCGGCAGCGGTGCGCATGAAACGGCTCTTCGATCTGCTGAAGCAGGATAAATTTCCTAATTGCCGGACCCTCGCGAAGTCACTCGAGGTGGCGGATAAGACCATCCTGAGGGATATTGCCTGCATGCGTGATCAGCTGGGCATGCCCATCGCCTACGACGCCCAGGAGCATGGCTACCACTTCACCGAGGACGTGCACGATTTCCCCACCGTTCAGGTCACCCAGGGAGAGCTGCTGGCGCTCATGGTCGCGCAGAAAGCCATCGAGCAGTATCGCGGCACGCCCTACCACAACCAGTTGGAGACCGCCTTCGCCAAACTCCTCGCACCGCTGGATGGCATGAGCGGCTACGCGCCTTCTCCGGGAGCCGTTTCGTTCAAAGTCGCCGCTCCCGCCGTGCACGAACTCGATGTGTTCGACCGTCTCGGCCACGCGATCGGCGACCAACTCGAAGTCGCCTTTCACTACCGCAAGCCCGGCGAAGCCAAGCATGCCAAGCGCCAGGTCCAGCCTCTTCACCTCACCCATCGCGAAGGCCGCTGGTATCTGGTCGGTCACGACCTCGAGCGCGAGTCCATGCGCACCTACGCTCTGGGTCGCATCGCGGACGTCAAACTCTCCACCAGTTGGTTTCAGCGCCCCGAGAATTTTTCCGTGGATCGCTATTTTGCCAGCGCCCTTGTCGTGATGAATGGCAAGGGAAACCACCGGGTGCGCATCCGTTTTACCCCGTTGGCCGCCGATCACGTGCGGGACCGTTTCTGGCACGAATCACAGCAACTCGTCGCCCTACCCGACGGCAGTCTCGAGCTGCGCCTCCAACTCGCAGATCTGCTCGAAGTGGAGCGCCTCGTCCTCCAATGGGGCGGCCACGCCGAAGCCCTTGAGCCCGCCGAACTACGCCGCCGCCTCGCCGGCGCCGGCAAGGCCGTGGCCAAGGCGCACGCCTGATAGAGTTGGTGTTCAACTCGGCCGACCGGGTTTTTGGGAGGTTGTTTCGAGCTTTTGACCTTGGTTCGGCCCGCGCCCTCGCCTGCTTCATCCTAAAATTTTGTCTTAAACTACTGCGCGCCACGCCGCTACCCCCGCCGATGTCCGACCCCCTCTGCTAAGATTGCGGCATGATCAAATTGCACGCCACCCGCCACGCCCAGTTACGCGCCAGGCAACGCATGGGTTGGCACCAAAAGAGTCTGGAGCGCATGCTGGAGCGGGTCTTCTACGCCGGCCTCGCCGCCGACGAATGCGATGCTGTGCTCCACGATTACATCGACTCGCGGCAGTCGGAAGCCGCAGTGCTGCCGCGCATCTACGGCGAGCATCTGTTCCTTTTCAACCGTGCCGATGTGGACGAGGTCGTCCTGCTCACAGTTTACCGGCTCCCCTCCGAATTCAAAAATCTCTCCCGGCGCGCCCGCGCCGATTGGAACGCCCTCGCCGCCTAACCCCTCCACATCCATGTCACGCCCCGGCTCCAGAAAATCGAAGACCGCTCCCTCCACCGCGCCCGCGAAGCAGGCTTATGTCCACCCCGCCCTGGCGGTGCTGCAAGAGGGCGGCTGCCACATCACCCAATCTTTGGAGAAGCCCACGATTCTTCAGCTGAACCGTTCCACCGACCACGGGAACTTCTCGCTCTTCTGCATCCACGATCCGGATCACGCGCACATCGAGCTATACTCGATCTACCCGATAAAAGCTCTGCCCCCTGCAATGTTAGAAACTTTGCGGCTGCTGAACCACATCAACGGCTGCCTGCCCGGCGGGGCATACCGTCTCGATTTCGAGGACGGTGAGATCATCTTTCACCACTGCGTGCACCTCGGAGACACGCCACCGGCGTATGCGGTGATGCGTCAGGCCCTCGATCTCACCCACTTTGCCTTGGATTCGTTTCTCTCGCTGATCACGGAGGTAGCGCTTGGGCGCCAGACCTGCGCCACCGCCCTTGCGCATCAAGATAAAAATCCCGGTGACAACTAGACCACGTTTTTATCTGCAACCTGCACCCATTACGCTGTCATTCTACTCACATGCACTCCGTCCCTGAACGGCTCGAATCCCTGGTGCGTGGTCTTGCGCTGCCCCAAGGCAGGCGCGTCGGGCGGTCGGGGCATCGCGATGCTGAAATTTGGATTGAGGCCCAGTTCGCCCGCCTCGCGCTCATGCCCTACGCCGAGACCGGCTACGCACTCCCCTACACATCCGGTCGCACTCAATTCACAAACTTCGCCGCAATAATCCCCGGGCGCGATCAATCGCTCGCCCCCCTTTTAATCGGTGCGCACTACGACAGCGTGATTGACGCACCCTGCGCCGACGACAACGCCGCCTCCGTCGCACTGACCCTCGAAATCGCGTCGCGCCTCAAGTCCAGCCAACTCCGGCGCGACGTCATCATCGCGCTCTTCGATGCCGAGGAGCCGCCGTATTTCCTTACCGAAGCGATGGGGAGCATTCGCTTCTACGAAAACCAAACTGACCGGCGCGGATTTCACGCCGCGCTCATCACCGACCTGATCGGACACGATGTCGGCTTCCGTAGTCTCGCGGCCGATACACCCGAAGAGATCCGCCGCCTCGTCTGTGTGCTCGGAGCCGAAAGCCATCCCGCCCTGCCCGCTATCATTGATGCCACCCCGACACCCTCAGGCCTCGCGGCCATCGCCCTGCGAAACAGCTACGCGCCCGACCTGAGCGACCACCACATCTTCCGCGTCAACCACCACCCCTACCTATTCCTCTCCTGCGGCCACTGGCCCCACTACCACAAGCGCACCGACACTCCGGACCGGCTTGCCTACACCAAACTCGCCGCCATCACGGATTGGACCCACGCCCTCCTTCTGAAACTCGCCGATGCGCCCCTGCCGCCGCACTCAAGGACACCGGCAGACGCAGACTCCACCGCCGCCTTCGAAGCCGCCACCATCGCCCGGGCAATTCCGCCAGGCTTACTCCAAAAGTTCGGTCTCTCCGTGCCCGCGACCCGCGCCGGCGTTGACGCCTTTGTCGGCCTCCTGCTCCGGGAAACCTACGAACTCGGCTGAATTTCCCCCCCAGTTCTCCGTGCCCTTTCCCCAAACCCGGTTCACACGGAGGTGGACCCTCCTTTAGCCTTACCGACCTCTATTCCAACGTAATTTTAAGACTCTCGAGCCGCAACCCACGCCGCCTTTCTCCGACACCTCTTCGCCGATTTAGAGCCCGACTGGGTCACGCACCTCGCCGCCGAGTCCCACGTGAACCGCTCGATCGAAGGCCCCGGCGCCTTCATCCCGTCCAAGGTCGTCGGCACCTACATTCTTCAAGCCGCCCCGGCCACGATCTCCGTTACGCCATTGATGCGACCAAGATAAAAACCGAACTCGGCTGGGCTCCGAAGCAGGACCACGCCTCCGGTTTCCGCCAGACCGTCGCTTGGTATCTAGCCAACGAGTTCAGGTGGCGCCCCATCCTTGACGGCTCCTACCGCCTCGAGCGCCAAGGCACCGCGGTAGGACACCGAGACCGAGGTGCCAAGTTGTGCGGGAATGTGGGTTACACTTTGGAGTGTCCGTCAGACCGCTTTGAACTTTCTCTTATCGCATTAAAACTAAGCCTGCAGGCCCGTTGGGGCTCTTGGGCGCGTTGGTGATATTGGGGCTGTATTGGTGGTTGGAGACCTCCACGCGGCCCGCGGAAACGGTCGCCCCGCTCACCCTCGGAGCGGTTTCCGTCGGCGGTTCTAACGCGAAGACACCCACGCCGCTCGGGAATATCGAACTGGGGGACGGAACGGACCACGCGAGCGGACGGATGGCCGAGCCCGCCGCCGCCGAAGAGGCGCCGCGTCTAACGGTCGGGAATATCCTGACGGAGCCCGATGACGATTTCGTGCGGGTGGCGAAAAAACTTTCGGAGCTGGTGCTCGATACACGTGCGCCGATGGCGGAGCGCGAAGAGGCATTGGCGCATGCGCTTAATCTCTCAGCCGGCAATGAGACGGAGGTGCTCACGCCCCTGCTCAAGCATCCGAACCTCCCGGATTCCTTTGCGGAAACCATCTTGTCGGAGGCATTGAATCGGGAGCTCGCCTCCCAAGCGGATCTTTACCTCGCCGCCTTGGCGACGCGTAAAACGCCCGAGTTGCAGAAGATCATCCGAGGGCATCTGGCCTTTCTAGCTGGCGGCCCCGATCGCGGGTCTAGACCCGAGGATTGGCAAGAGGCGATCAAGTCCGCCAAAGTCTCGTGGCCGGAGTAGGTTTTTATACCATTTATGTTTTGAATCGATACCTAAGCTCCGAGGTAGGGCGGGACCGCTGGGCCCGCCGCGTCTGAGTGGTGAACACCGGAGAGGCACGGCGGCGGGCCCAGCGGGACCGCCCTACCTTAAGGTCTCAAATCAATGCATAGATGGTATAACTCCCGAGCCGGTGTTCAGTGGGTATTTTGGCATTGAAAGTCCTCACTTCGGCAATGCCGGCAAACTGTGCACCGGGCGCTCGAACGCGCCGACGACACGCGTGATGCCTCCATTGGAAATCAAGAACTCCACTCCATGCCGCGCGAGCGTTTCCCGCCACCCGGAGCGAGGGGTCTCCACAAAACCCTCAGTAATCACTAGCGCCTTCGCCGGGCGGGTCGCTTTTAAGTGCGCAACCACGCACCCGATTTCCGTTCCCTTAGTCGTTCCCGTGACCAGTTTTCCCTGCCTGAATTCGGCGGGAGACACGGTGTTGGAGAAGGCCCAGAAGGGCAGTTTTAGAAGATGCCTAAAACGCAGTAGGATGGCGGAGAGGCGTTTCAATTCCTCATTCATCGAGCCGCTCACATCGAGGTAGACCGCAGTCCGTCCTGCGGGCCCCGCCGCCGGCAGGAGCCAGTTGGCTTCAGGGATAAAGGGACTCCAGCCCGCCTGTAACGTCGCGCGCCGGTCTCCTTCGTGCAGCACCGGCAAGCGGGAGCATCAACCACGGCGAACTTCGTCTCGCTGCGCTCGGAAGCACCCATTGATACCACGTCCTTGTTGGCGGCATGTAGTTCGACTGCATCAGTTGGCACACTGCGTTCGCGTGCATCGCTTTGCTTAACGATAATAGAGCCATCCTCACCGCGCCCGATGATCTCCGATGGCAGCCCCAGCGCATCGAGCACGAGCAGTTTGTTCACCAAGTCGTCTATGCGACCTGGTGAATCTTTTGCCTCAGCCGTGATTTTACCTCCGCTGTCAGTGGAGAGTTGATCCACTAGCCCATAGCCACCGGCATTGTTTTTTGGGAAGACCTTATAAACAACGCCGGGGCTCTTCTTAGAGGTGAATACATACGCTTCCGATCCCTCTCCCAAATAAACAAGTGGCCCTCCTTTGGTCGTCTTTATGCGTTCTCCTGTAGGAGAACTCTTCAGTCCGAGTTCAGCCAGCGGGATTATCGGGAGCTGAGATTCACTCCGGCCTTCCTGTTGCTTTCGAAGCGCACGTAGTCCGGATCGCCGGGCTGCGGATCGTATCTGTAACCCGGAATCCGCTTGCCCGTTGTCATTAGCATCAAGCCCCTCTCGTGGTCCGATAAGGGACGTCCGTCGTGTAAGTGGGTCGGTATTGAGGCCCTGTGCTTCGCCATCTGTTCTTTGGTCATAAGTCATACTACCACCCTCGTCAACCCCCCCCTCCCGCGCCTGCCCCTCGCCGCGCAGCACCGTGGTAAACGCAGCTCGCTGCTTGTCCACCAGGAGCTGGTTAAAGCGTTCGGTGAAATCAGCGTCCGTCTCGCCTTTCTTCTTTTTGACCTTCGGCTCTGGCACGTTCGCGGCCACCTCCAGCGCGGCGGTGATCTCTTGCTCACCGATTCCAGCGGCGATGAACTCCTGCACGATGGCCTTTATGGCCTTCTTTTTGCTGCCCTGCATCTTGGCCAGCGCCGTGATCACGTCGTAGTCGGCGTCGGACATGATAGACCAAAGCGTCGCGATGGACTCCTCGCTCACCGTCGGGGCGGCCTCTTCATCGGAAATTGTCTCGGCCTCTTCATCGGAAATTGTCTCTGAGGCAATGGGCTCCTCGATCTCTTCATTGGAAGACGATGAAGCAGACGCAGGCGTTACCTCGGTCTCGGGGGCAATGGGCTCCGGAATCGCAGCCGCCTCAACGGGGGCGCGCTCGCTCAGCGTTTTGATGAAGGCAGTCAGTTTCGCTTCTTCCCACCGACCGTTGAAATCCGCCTTCGACTCGTCCTTCTTTTTCGCGGGCTTGCCCATGTCTGCCACCACCTCCAGCGCGGCGGCGATCTCTTGCTCACCGATTCCAGCGGCGGTGAACTCCTGCACCATGGCCTGCACCTTGGCCGACTTGCTACCGAGCATCTTGGCCCATGCCTCGGTGATGTCATACTTGGCGTTATCCAGGCGCCTCCACAGTTCCTCGCTGGCCGCCGGGCTCACCGTCGGGGCGGCCACCGGCTCCCGTGCCTCGGCTGCTTGCAACGCCGCCTCCAGCGCCAGCGCGGCGGGAGTGGGTAATTCAGCAGGTGCGGGGGCAGGGGCTTCCGGTGCAGTCTCCGTGGGCGTTTCCTCCGTGGTCGTTTCAAGTGCGGGCGTTTCAGCGGCGGCTGGTTCAGCGGCGGCTGGTGCGGCAGGGCGTTCGCCCTCATCTACGATCGGTGCCTCTACGGGTGCGGCAGCATCTTCGGCCACGGCCAACGGCGTGGGTAGGGGTGCGGGTGGCTTAGCGGCCGCGCGCTCCGCCATTTTATTTACAGCTTCGATCTCAAATGCGCGGGCTGCGTCCAGCGATATCTTCGCATTGGCAAGCGCTGTGTCGTAAGCATTCTTGGCGGCGAGTGACGCAGCGACCTGTCGCTCGGC
>CAMDHP010000089.1 GCA_945898185.1 Akkermansia muciniphila
GACGTGCGGCTATCGTTTGCACCGGCTCTATGCCTTTAAGCATAGATTCGGCAATCCAAACCAACCGCGGATTACGCGGCTCGAGCGAATAAAACAGGATACAGAAAATACCACGAACCAAAGGCATTCACCCTAGGGTGATGCATCGATATTTGGCATTCGTCTTCTATCCGCGTTCATCCGCGCAATCCGCGGTTTCCAATGCCGTTTTTAAGCTTAAAGTCTAAGCGCTTACGGTATCCCCCGACGCAACGCCCCCTCCTTTTCGCTTTTGCGTCCTTCCCGTCTTTTTTCGGCCATATCTCCGCCCACTTAAAAAATAGATCTTCCTCGCCGCACTGTTCGCCGCCGCCCGGTGCATGCGAGGTCAGGTGGATAACCGGGCTCGAATCCACGCCGATTCAGTGAACTATCACGGCACCCCTTTCATCCCGCCCTGCCGCATTTCCCCTCCTCTACTCGCCATGACCGACGACGCATTTTTGGACGATCTCGAGCGACGCGCCTTTCGCTACTTTTTTGACACTGCCAATCCCCACACCGGCCTAATTCCGGATCGCGCGCGCGCTGACGGCTCCCAGCCCGGCGGCATGGCCAGCATCGCCGCTGTCGGCTTCGGCCTCACCGCCCTCGCCATCGGCGCCGAGCGCGGCTGGGAATCCCGATCCGAATGCCGCGCCTGTGCCGAGCGCGTCCTCCGCACTCTCTGGCGCGATGTGCATCACGAACGCGGGTTCTTCTACCACTTCGTTGACATGACCACCGGCGCGCGCGGCTGGGGCTGCGAAGCCTCCAGTATAGACACCGCCCTCGCCTGCTTCGGCGCCCTCTCCGCCGGCCGCTACTTCGGCGGCGCGGTCGCCGAGCTCGCGCAAGCCGTTTACGCCCGCGTGGACTGGGCTTGGATGACCGACGAGGCCGGCCGCATCCGCCACGGCTGGAAACCCGAGGGTGGCTTCATGCCTTGGACTTGGGACCAGTTTTCCGAGCACTGGGGCATGACCCGCCTTGCCATAGCCGCCCCCGTGTATCCGGCGCCTGACTACGCCTGGACCGCTTGGCGGCGCGAGCCCTGGGTCGCCTACGCAGGAGAGCGTTTCCTGCACCACGCCCCGCTTTTCGTGCATCAGTTTCCGCAGGCCTGGCTCGACTGGCGCGAATTCCGCGACGAGGTCTCCGCCGTCAACTTCTTCGCCAACGCCGCCGCCGCCACCCGCGCGCAAAAAAAATTCTGCATCGACCTCCGCCCGCGCTTCCCCGGCTACGAGGAAAACGTCTGGGGTCTCACCTCCTCCGACGGCGCCGCTGGTTACGTGGACTGGGGCGGCCCGCCCGTCGCCGGCACCCTCGCCTCCGCAGACCCGCGGATAGACGGCACCGTCGTCCCCTGCGCCGTCGCAGGCTCGCTGCCGTTCGTGCCGGGCGATTGCCTCGCCGCCCTACGCGAGATGCATCGGCGCTTCGGTGATCGCATCTACGGCCCCTACGGCTTCGCCGACGCCTTCCACCCGCTCAACGGCTGGACGGGAAGCGACGTCATCGGTATTGACCAGGGTATTACACTAATCATGGCGGAAAACCTCCGCACCGGCCTTGTCTGGCGGCTGATGGAGCCGTGGAAACCGCGCTCCGTCGCGCAGTAGCTCTTCCGAGTGGCGGGGAGCGCCATGCGACCCGTCACTGCAACGGGGCGCCGGAGTCGTTCCCGAGTCGCACCTCCTATCCGGGCCCCGCGTCCCACCACTCCGCCCTCACCACCAACGCGTCTGCCTCGCGTGGTAAAGCGCCTTGTCGAGCTCAGGTAGATAGGGATGCCACATGCGTTCCCACTCGAGGCTCAACACCCCGTTGTAGCCGTCATGTTTAAGACCGGCGCGCAGTTCCTCCATCGGATACTCACCGTCACCTGGCATCACGTATGTGTAAGGATGGCTCCCGTTCGGCGAGGGCGTGCTTACGCTGTCCTTGACGTGGACGTGAACGACGTGATTGCGAATCGCCTTCCAAGTATCAGCGGGAGACTCGCCGCCTTTCTTCCACGTGTGGTGTGCATCCCATAGAATACTCACCTGCGGCACCTTGTTGATGAACTTATGCAAGCGCTCCGCATCGAGGAACGAATCATGCGTCTCAACCATTAAATCCACCGCCCAGTTATTTTTCAACCGTTGAGCTTTCCACCATGTAAGCGTCTCCGCCGCCTCGGCCACCTCCGCCGCGTCACCCGTCTTGCCTCCGTCAAAAACCCGTAACCAAGGCACGTTGGACTCGTCAGCCCACTTCACGTAGAGCTCCAAAATTGAGCGATCAATGTCGTCGTGACCGATCAATTTAAACGATGTGCCCATCGCGCACACCTTCACGCGCCGTCGCTTGAGGTGTGCAGCCAGCCCGGCCGGCGTGCTATAGTTCATGGCGAACCACGCCGGCAAATCAGTCGTTAGGTTGAGGGTGCGTAGCTCCAGCGCGTGTAGGCCGTGGCGCGCCGCTAGTGCGATGACACCATCCAAATCGAGTTCTGGACAACCGAGCGTCGAAAACGTGTGCAACATCATGGGGTGATCGGGTTGACTGCGCGCAATGCTGGTCCGCTTCAGAACTTCACACAAGCCTCCATCGGTCCCCGCCCCGGCATATACGCCGCAGTTCTCGCTCCCAATTGAGCGTTGAGCCGCTCGGTGCACCCGGGCATTAGTCCTTCGTTCCCAAAACCCCTCATCCACCATGCCACGCCCTGTCACTTTGTTCACCGGCCAATGGGCCGACCTTCCCCTCGAAAAACTCGCCCCCCTCGCCCAAAAAATGGGCTACGATGGCCTCGAACTCGCTTGCTGGGGCGATCACTTCGACGTGGACGCCGCCGTCAACAGCAAGAAATACGTCCACCAAAAATGGGAGCTGCTCAAGGACCACGGCCTCTCCTGCCACGCCATATCCAGCCACCTCGTCGGCCAGGCCGTGTGCGACCTCATAGACGCCCGCCACCAGGCAATCCTTCCGCCCGACGTATGGGGCGACGGCGACCCCGAGGGCGTGCGCAAGCGCGCCGCCCGCAAGATGGCCCTCACCGCCAAGGCCGCCCGCGCGTTCTTCGACGCCCGCCCCGGCGTCTCCGCCCGCAAGGACGCCTTCCCAGCCGTCGTCAACGGCTTCACCGGCTCCTCCATCTGGCACTCTCTCTACGCCTTCCCGCCCACCTCCCAGGCGTATTACGATGCCGGATACGCCGACTTCGCCAAACGCTGGCTCCCCATCCTCGATGCCTTCGAGAAAGCCGACGTCAACTTCGCCCTCGAGGTCCACCCCACCGAGATTGCCTTCGACATCGCCTCCGCCCAGCGCGCCCTCGCCGCGGTCAAAGACCACCCGCGCTTCGGATTCAACTACGACCCGTCCCACCTCGGCTACCAAGGTGTGGACTACGTGAAGTTCATCCGCGTCTTCGCTGACCGCATCTACCACGCCCACATGAAAGACGTCTGGTGGGGCCACGGCGACGGCACCGTCGGCGTCTTCGGAGGCCACACCAACTTCGGCGACGCCCGCCGCCACTGGGATTTCCGCTCCCTCGGCCACGGCGATATCAAGTTCGAGGACGTCATCGTCGCCCTCAACGACACTGGCTACCACGGCCCGCTCTCCGTCGAGTGGGAGGACATACGCATGGACCGCGTCCACGGCGCCACCGAGGCCGCCGCCTTCGTCCGCAAACTCGACTTCCCCTCCAGCGCCCTCGCCTTCGACGCCGCCTTCGACAAGAAAAACCAATAAATCCCGATCCGGGTTACGCAGAGGGCACGAGAGTTGGCACAGAGTCCGCAGAGCAGATTCTCCGATACGTTGCTCAGCGACCTCCGTGAACCTTCTCGTGCCCTCTGTGTAACCCCTCAGCTCCGCTCCTCTCCCCTTCCCTCCCCATGATCCCCAATCGCAAACTCCGTTACGGCATGATCGGCGGCGGTCGCGGCGCCTTCATCGGCGCCGTCCACCGCATCGCCGCCCAGATGGACGGCCAGGCTGAACTCGTCGCCGGCGCCTTCTCCTCCGACCCCGTCCGCTCCGCCGCCTCCGGCGAAGACGTCTTCCTCGACCCGTCCCGCGTTTACGGCTCCTACGTCGAGATGGCCGCCGCCGAGGCCAAGAAACCCGCCGGCCAGCGCCTCGACTTCGTCGTCATCGTCACGCCCAACCACCAGCACTTCCCGCCCGCGAAACTGTTCCTTGAAGCCGGCTTCAACGTCGTCTGCGACAAGCCCGTCACCTTCGACCTCAAGGAGGCCCTAGCCCTCCGCAAAATCGTCGCGAAGTGCAAAAATGTTTTCGCTCTCACCCACAACTACACCGGCAACGTCATGGTAAAGCAGGCCCGTGACCTCGTTCGCACCGGCAAGCTCGGCACCATCCGCAAAGTTGTAGTCGAATATCCGCAAGGCTGGCTCTCCACCGCCCTCGAAAAGACCGACCAGAAACAAGCCGCCTGGCGCACCGACCCCAAGCGCTCCGGCGCCGCCGGCTGCATGGGCGACATCGGCACCCACGCCGAAAACCTCGCCCGCTACATCACCGGCCTGCCCATCGAGGAACTCTGTGCCGACCTCACTACGTTCGTCCCCGGCCGCAAGCTCGACGACGACGGCAACGTCCTCCTCCGCTTCAAAGGCGGCGCCAAAGGAATCCTCCACTCCTCGCAAATCAGCGTCGGCGACGAAAACAATCTCAACATTCGCGTCTACGGCGAGAAGGCCGGCCTCGAATGGAAGCAGGAGCACCCCAACCAGCTCCTCGTCAAATACCCCGACAAACCCACCGAGATCTGGGGCCGCGGCAACGGCTACCTCACCTCCGCCGCCGCCAAGGCCGCCACCCGCATCCCCGCCGGCCACCCCGAGGGCTACCTCGAAGCCTTCGCGAACATTTACCGCGAAGCCTTCCGCGCCATCCGCGCCGAAGTATCCGGCAAAAAACTACCGGCAGATCTCGATTTCCCCACTATCGACGACGGCGTCGAAGGCATGGTCTTCATCGAGACCGTCGTGCGCAGCGCCAAACTCGGCGCGAAGTGGGTCAAGTTCCCGAAGGTTTAAAAGTAGCGCAGGCTTCCAGCCTGCATCCTCCTTTCGCCCCGCTCCATCAGCCTCCGTCAAGGACCGCCGCTTGCCAAGCGGCACTCCCGACCCGGCCCTCGCGGCCGAGTCTTTTTTTAAGCGCACTTCAGATGAAGTTATGGCCGCAAAGAGTCACAAAATTTCTCTTCCTCCGGTGAAGCACCTCCGCGCGCCTATAGGCGCCTGTGACGCCTCATGAGCGCCTAGATCTTTTGCACCTTTTTGCGGCAATTTACCGTTTCCGTTGGTTACAACTCTGCTTGGAATCCTCTAGCGCAATTCCACCCGCGCCGCGCCGCGTCCGTCGCCGAGTTCGATCCCGATGCGTTGCCCGACGCGCAACTCCGTTGCCCGCGTGATCGCGCGGCCTTCCTCGTCCCGCACAATCGCAAAGCCGCGATTCAACACCGAGGCCGGGCTCGCCGCTTGCAGGCGCTTCCACAGCCCGAGCAGGCGCTGCGACTCCCGCTCCACCCGCCGCGCCGGACTCGCCGCTTTAAATCGCCCCGCCACCAGCGCCAGCCCGTGCCGCCGCTTTTGCAGAGAGCCCGCCGCAATCGTCGCCAGCCTCGCCTGCAAATCATCCAGCCGTTGCCAACTCCGCTCCACCTGCGCCGTCGGCGAGAGCAGCTTCAAGCGCGCCGCCAGCCCATCCACTCGCTCGCGTGTGCTCTCCAGCACCGCCTCCGTCTCGGCGCGCAGCGCTTTGCCAAGCTGCGCCAACCGCTCGCTCTCCGCCACCCAGCCGCTCGAAATCAACTCCGCCGCCGCGCTCGGCGTTTCCGCCCGCACATCCGCCGCGAAGTCGCTTAGCGTAAAATCAATCTCATGCCCCACCGCCGAGATCACCGGCACCCGCGAACCCGCCGCCGCCCGCACGACCACCTCTTCGTTAAACGCCCACAAATCCTCCAACGACCCGCCGCCTCGCCCCACCACCAAAAGGTCGAACGCCACGCCGCACGCCGCCGCATCATTTGCCAGCGCAATCATCGCAGCCACCTCGGCCGCCGCCCCTTCGCCCTGCACTTTAGCGGGCAATACCACCACCCGCCCGCGCCACCCGCGTCGGGATAAAATCTGCAAAAAATCCTGCACCGCTGCGCCCGTCGGCGAGGTCACGAATCCGACCGTGCGAGGCAGACGGGGCAACTCTCGCTTGCGCTCTTTCGCAAACAATCCCTCCGCCGCCAGTCGCGCTTTCAGCGCCTCGAACTCGCGTTGCAGCCGGCCTACGCCGTCTTCCACCACCACACGCACGATGAGCTGATAGTTACCCCGCGCCTCATACACGCTGATCTCTCCATAGGCCACTACCTGCATCCCGTCGCGTAGCTTCACTGTCTGCCGCCCCGCGTCACCGCGAAACATCACCGCCGCAAGCTGCGCGCCCGTGTCCTTCAGCGAGAAATAAACATGCCCGCTGGTCTGTATCCGCAGGTTCGATACCTCGCCACGCACCCAGCCAGGCCTCAACCCGCTTTCCAGCAGCGTCTTCACCCGGCGCGTAAACTCCGTGACGCTCTCCGCCCGCGTCCCGCCGTCCTTGCCAAGATCGAAGTCCAGCTCCGCCATGGTCAGATATCCTCCGCCATCGGCACGGCCGCCGGAATCGCCGCCGCCCGCTCGCGCCGCTGGATGCGGTCGCGCAGCAGTTTCACCCCGACCACCACCATCACCACGCCGGCCAGGGCGATCAGGGCTACCTTTCCCTTACCCTGCGCCAGCGCGTCGCCGAATACGATGAACAGGGCCACGTTCACCGTCGAAATCGCCCAGGAGATGAGCAGGTAAATGCCGTAGGGCACCTCCGCCAGACCGAGCAGGAAACTCTGAAACACATAGGGCGGCCCGGGTGTGATGCGCACCAGAACGGTGAACATGCGCTGCTTCTCCGCCGGCACCACCGGGATGGTGTAGCCTAGGTAGGAGAGCAGCCGCGTCACCCAGGGCCGCACCACATAGCGCGCCAGCCCGTAGGAAATTGTCATGCTGACCGCCATGCACGCGCTCGAAAGCAGAAGCACCGTCGGCAGTCCCAGCACCGGCACAAACAGCGGACCGGCCGCCAGCGGGAAAACCGACACCGGGAACCCCACCGCCGGCAACACCGCGAACGCCGCGAAAAACCATGCCGCGCCCAGTCCGCGCACCCATTCCATGCCGGCCTTCAACGCATCCTTCGCCTGCACCCACATCTCCTTCGGCACAAAAAGCGCCGCGACCGCCGCCGCGACCAGCAGCACCCCGCCCGCGAGCAGGATCGCCAGCCGGCGTTTGCGTTGCGCTTGTTTCTCCACGTTTTCGGTCGACGACATCGCGCGCAGATTCCGTTCCCCGCCGCGCACGGTCAAGCTCCGCCGCCCCCGCCAAAAAAACTGCTTCCCGCCCGTCCCGCCTCCGCCCACCCTTCCCTACTCCAATGCAACGCAAAGGCATCATCCTCGCCGGCGGCTCCGGCACCCGTCTCTACCCGCTCACGCTTTCCATCTCGAAGCAGCTCATGGCCGTTTACGACAAGCCCATGATCTATTACCCGCTTTCCATCCTCATGATGGCCGGCATCCGCGAGATTCTCGTCATTTCCACCCCGCACGACCTCCCCCTCTTTCAACGTCTCCTCGGCGACGGCGCCCGCCTCGGCCTGCGAATCACCTACGCCGCCCAGCCTTCGCCCGACGGCCTCGCCCAAGCCCTCACCATCGCCGCCGACACCAGATTCCTCACTGGCGGCGAGCCCTCCGCCCTTGTCCTGGGCGACAATCTTTTCTACGGCCACGATCTTCCTGCCGACTTAAAAAGCGCCGCCGAGCGCAACTCGGGCGCCACCATCTTCGCCTACCATGTAGCCGAGCCCCGCGCTTACGGCGTGGTCGAGTTCGACGCCGCCGGCCGTGCGCTTTCGCTTGAGGAAAAACCCGCGCATCCAAAATCAAACTATGCCATCCCCGGCCTCTATTTCTACGACGCCGACGCACCCGCCCTCGCCCGCAGCCTCAAACCCTCGCCGCGCGGCGAACTTGAGATCACCGACCTCAACCGCCTCTACCTCGTCCGCGGCGATCTCCACGTCCGCATCCTCGGTCGCGGCACCGCCTGGCTCGATACCGGCACCCACGACGCCCTGCTGGACGCCAGCCTCTTCGTCCAGGTCATTGAGCAACGCCAGGGTCTCAAAATCTGCTGCCCCGAGGAGATCGCCTGGCAACAGGGCTGGCTCGACCGCCAGAGCCTCGAAGCCGCCGCCCGCCTCCACGGCAAGTCCCGCTACGCCGAATACCTTTTCCGCCTGCTCGACGCGCCCGTTTCGTGACATCAACC
>CAMDHP010000090.1 GCA_945898185.1 Akkermansia muciniphila
GCCGAACTGGCCATCTTGGAAAAACTCATCCCGCACCTGAACGCGGGCAAACCCGCCAACGTCCTCGATTGCACCGACGACGAGAAGAAGCTGCTCCAGTTCTTCCAACTCCTCTCCGCCAAGCCCGTGCTCTACGCCTGCAACGTGGCCGAGGGCGACCTGGCCGACGCCGAAGCCAACCCCTTTGTGCAAAAGGTGGCCGCGTTCGTGAAGGCCCACCACGACGCCGCCTACGTGCCGATCAGCGCCCGCATCGAGGCCGAGCTCATCGACCTCTCGCCCGAGGAGGCGAGGGAGTTCCTCAAGGACCTCGGCGTGACCGATTCCGGCGTGTCCAACCTCATCCGCGGCAGCTACTCGCTGCTCGGTTTGCAGACCTATTTCACCGCCGGGGAAAAAGAGGTGCGCTGCTGGACGATCAAGAAGGGTTGGAAGGCCCCGCAGGCCGCCGGCGTGATCCACACCGACTTCGAGAAGAACTTCATCAAGGCCGAGGTCGTCACCTACGAGGACCTCGTCCGCCTCGGCAGCACCGCCGCCGCGCGCGAAGCCGGCAAATACCGCCTCGAGGGCAAGGAATACGTCTTCCGCGACGGCGACGTCGCCCTCTTCAAGGTCGGCGCCTGAGCGCGAGGGCAGATTGAGACAGAGAGCCGATCCGGAGTTTGACCTTAATAGGCGAATTAATTCCGAGTGGGGACCGCTAATTTGGCGGGCTGCGCCCGCAGGAGAGACTGCTGTTATGGCTGAGAGCTTCAGTCTAGAGCGATGCAGGCAGTAGACCCGTTGGAGAGGGGTTTGTTGGCCCGGGATTAGCGTCTTTAGCGAACATTAGCGGTTTAACTCTGTGCCAAAATAATGGCCTCGGGTAGCTTCGCCTATTGTCATCGAAAAAACAGTGCCCAAGTTCCGACCCATGATCGTTGTTTCCGATTTCAAGATGACCCGACTTGGCTGCACGTCTCACGATAGATTTCGATGTTTCTTACGCATTTTTGAAGCTAGGTGCAGCCAGCTGGGCACTATCATCACAGCGACGCCACTCTGACGATTAGGCTTAAGTTCATTTTAACTCTACCACCAATTCCTTGGCTATGGAACGACCGTTCAAAAACTCCACGTTATCGGATATGAAGGGTTTTTTTTCGCGCTTCCCGGACAATCCGATCCCCCTCCGTAAGATCCTCGAAGAACTTCAATTTCGGGGTAGCGTTGAAGCAAAGTCTTTTCAGGGGGCACTTGAAAGGCATTTGGCCTGTTTTCCCGACCATGTTTTTGATATTTCTGGGGAATTCAAAAACGAGAGCGATGCCCTCCGCAACCCCGTAACCTCGCAAATTCTAACTTCGGATAACACGAGTAAAGCAGATCTTAGTCGATTGGTTGATTCTGGATCCCCACCGACGGAATATGCCTTCTATCCGCCCGATTCTCCCCAAGCCCAAGCCGCTAAACCCAAGGTAGAGGTGCTGCGAAGCAAGCTCCTCGAACTTAGCACGAAGAATCGACTTATCAGCTTTAAGCACACCACTCGCGGCGGGCGGTTCGTGCGAATTGTGGACGAATCTGCCGAGTCCATGTTCAAACAACTGCAAGCTGACGACATCGTCGAATGCGTGCCCCTGCCGCGCCCGCCGGAATTGCCGGACGACGAACGCGGAGCCGACTTCGTCTCGGCCTTGGATGAGGCTCTCCTCACCGAAAAGACTTACCTCAAGGCAGCGGAGAAGATTGCCGTCGAAGACGCGGACGACAGCGAAGCCCAGCTACGCCTTGCTGAACGCGCCCTGCGTGACCGGCTACGGAAAAAGCTCGGGATGCCTTCGCGGGCCGATTCGCGCCTGACGCCCAAAGAACTCGGCGAGCGCTTTGGCATTCATACCGACTACGATCTGAAAGGGCGTAAGAGTAAACTGGTCGCCGTCCGTCCTCAAAAGCAGTGGCAAACACTACTCGAAGAGCCGGAACTTGCTCGACGCTTGAAAGCAATCGCAGCCGAGGCCCGCGAAGCACGGCAGGAGTTTGGCGTCGAAACTCTGCATTTGGTTTTCGGGTTCCTTGAATGGTCGCCGCCCACTCCGGACGGTGAATCTGATGAAGTGATTTTCTCCCCGTTGGTGCTGCAACCGGTGGAAATTGACCGAAAAGGGGCGCCCGCCGCAGCCGCAGCCAACGGCGTTCGTCTCATCGAAGAAGACGCAGGCGGTGGAGCAGGTCGTCGCCGCGAGAGCTACGTCCTCGGTGCGGTCAATTCCGAGCCACCCTACGTCAATCTCTCGCTGCGCGAGCGTCTGCGCCAGGACTACAAGATCGTGCTGCCGGAAATTGATCCAGACGACCCTCGGCTGGACGCTTTTTTTGGACAGGTGGAGGAGATGATACGGGGCCGGCCGAATTGGCGTATCAGGAAATTCGTTACGCTCACCCACCTCAAGTTCAGCCGCCTCCCGATGTGGCTGGACTTGGACCCCAACGCCCCGGGTCGCTTGCCTCCCTTTCAGCACAAGCTAATCGCCGAAATTTTTGGCGGAAGACAACCGGGAGGAGGTTCCAACCACGGGGACCGCTCTGAAGCTAGCTCCAGCTCCATTCCGCCGGATGCACCGGCAATCGTATCTGATTGCGACTCCTCACAGCACGCAGCGATCCAACAGGCTTTGGCCGGAAAAAATCTGGTCGTCCAAGGCCCCCCCGGAACAGGCAAATCTCAAACAATCACTAACCTCATTGCGGCGGCTATGGCAAAGGGCTGCCGGGTGCTTTTCGTCGCCGAAAAACAGGTCGCGCTAGAAGTGGTGCACAAGCGGCTGAAGGATGCCGGGCTTGAAGACTTCGTGTTTGAGCTTCACTCCGCCAAGGGGGGCAAAAAGCCGATTCTCGAAAGCATCAAGAAACGCATTGAGCGGCAGCGGCCGACCTTTGATGCGCACGAAGACGCTCGCACGCGACAGCGTCACGCCGAGGTGGAGCGACAGCTGAACGAGTATGCGGCGCTAATGGGGAAGAAATTCGGTCAGGCAGGATGGACTATTCACGACATCTTTTGGCAGGAGCTATGCGCGAAGAAACGCCCGCTGCCCTTGGAGCTGGCAAATTTCGGATTTCCCGACGTGGCCAATTGGACGCTCGAGGACTGGAAAGCCCGCAAAGAGGCGCTATTGGCACTGGCGCGGGCAGAGCAGGAACTATCACAAGCCGAGGCTGATTCCTGCGCGCAATCCGATTGGGCCTGGGTGACGGGCGACGATTTGCACGTCTTCGAGCAGGAGGAACTGGAGACCGCGTGCCGCAATCTCCTCCAACAAGCGACGGATGCTGCTTCCACTGCCTCAAGCGCAGTGTGGTTTGAGAACACGGAGAACAGCAGCGAGTGGTTATGCGAAAAAGTGAAGCCTTTGCTTCACTTGGGCCCGCGCCCCGAGTTAAGCCATCCCACGCTTTGGCTGTTCGCGCGGCTCGACGGAGCTACCGAGATCCTTAACCGGTTCCTCAAGGCAACCGCCACCCGGGACGCTGAGCGACAGGCGATTCGCGCCACTGCACCAAAGCTGGATGCGGATTCTGCGGAAGCCGAGACGAGCCTCCTTAAACTGCGCGAGGCGGTAAGCGCGTCCTATGTGACGCGCTGGACTTTCTCCGTTGCAAAGCTGAAGGGACGCCACGCCGAACTGGAGGAGGCGCTGTCCCATATTCGGACCGTAGCGACCGCTATCGAGAAGATGCGGAGCATCCCGGAATTTTCCTGGCTTCAGGCGAACGCCGAGGGCGCGAAAGCTCTGATGGTTTTTGTGAAACACGCCGTCGCTTGCCCGGAAGCTATCGTGCGCCGCCGCCACGAACTCGGCGATCCCCAGGTCGTGGAGGTGCTCCGGGACGCCATCGCCCAAGCAGAAAAGATCGAGGCAGAATGCGGGGCGGTGGCCAAGCAACTCGCCGTTCCCCTTGCCTCTCTGAATGCCGACGAAGTTAAAGCGGCCATCTCCGAGATGGAGAGCGGGTGGGCCCTTTCCTACGTGATTAGCCCGCCGTTTCGGAAAGCGATTCGACTGCTGAAGCGGCTTGCGCCCGAGGTGCAGGGAGACGAGCGCATCGTGCTACTACGCCAGATTGCGGCCTGCTTGGACAAGCAAACCGAGTTCACAAAGCATCAGGCAGGTCAACTGGTGGGAGAAAACTTCACCGGCTTGGACAGGACCGATTTCAGCCTACTCGAGAAGGTCTGCGAGTGGGTTGAGAGTGTCCGTTACTCGACTCCTTTGTCCGAACCACTGGGTCCTTCAGTCCGCGCAAGACTCCTGGCCTTGAACCAAGACCTGCGGCTCGAAGCCCTTCGACTTAACGACGAGCGGTTCCCTGCCGAAGTGGAGATGCTGCTCTCAACCAGCACCGGCGAAGGAAGTCTTTCTGCCTTGGAGCGTAATCTTCAGGAGCAAATCGCCTCCTTCGATTTCGTGCTTAAAACCGCCGAAGCTTGGTCTTGGACCGGTCCAGTCGAGCGATACGTGATCGAGAAGGTTATTACCTCGGTCCAATCGCTACGCGCGGCGGAGTCGTCTCTGGCCCGCGACGCGGAAGCCGGACGACTGCTTTCGCCCGACTTGGCGAGCAGCGCCAAAGAAATGGACATTGTAGCCCGGGCACGAAAAGCGATGAGCAAGGTTGGCCTCTCGGACGAATGGTTCGAGAAAGTGACCGCGCCCGACGGAGCGGAGCATTGGGCTAAGATCGTCGATTGGGCGGCCGAAGGAGAGACGAGGCTCAATCGCTTTGAACAAGCGCTCGCGGAGCTGGAACGGTTGGCGGCACCGACTCCCGCATGGTCGTCGCAAGTTCGCCAGTGCGGCTTCGGCAAGCTCACTCAGATGCTTCAGCGGGATTTGGACGCGCTCGGCGTGCTATCTGCCCGCTGCCTTTTCAACTCCATGACGGCATCGCTAGGGCCGCTCGGTCTTCGTGAGTTTGTCAGCCGCGCCGAAGCACCGCGCGAACCAAAGTATGCTGGTTTGGCCGAGATTTTTGAGCGCCTAGCCATCCATAGCCTGAGCCGGAAGGTTCTGGATGAAACCCCGGGGCTCCGCCCGTTCCGTAGTCTTAGCCCGGAGACACTAAAGGCGGAGTTCGTTAAGCTCGACACCCAGCTTCAGACCCAGGAACGGCGAAAGCTAGCCGACGATCTCGCCTCTCGCCACGTGCCAGCCGGAATTGGTGTGGGCTTGGTGAAGCACCGAACAGAGCATGCGCTCTTGGAGCACGTCTGCCGTCAGCAACGCCCGCAAATCACCGTTCGCGATCTCTTGAAGCGCGCTGGCAAAGCCTTGGTGGCACTCAAGCCCTGCTTCCTCATGTCTCCGCTTTCGGTAGCCCAGCTTATCAAGCGGGGCACAATTGAGTTCGACTTGGTGATCTTCGACGAGGCCTCGCAGATCAGGCCCGAGGACGCGATGTGCGCTCTCCTACGGGCAAAACAGTTTGTGGTAGTGGGCGACAAGATGCAGCTCCCGCCAACCAACTTTGGGGTCAAGGGTTCGTCCGCACCAGAGCCCGTGGATGACGAAGACGCGGACGAGGACGCAGACAACGAATCCATACTCGATCTTGCCGACTCCGCGTATGGCGAAGGCGTGATGCTCCGTTGGCACTACCGTTCGCGCGATCCCTCGCTGATCGCATTTTCGAACGTCGAGTTCTACAAGCGTCAGCTGCTGCTTTTCCCGAAGCCAGGCATAAAGGAGCCAAACTCCGGCGTCAGCCTGGTGAGGGTGCAGGGCACCTATGGCAACCGCATCAACCTGATCGAGGCGCGCAAGTGCGCGGCAGAGGCTGTCGCCTTCATGCGCCGCCACCCGGAGCGCTCGCTTGGCATTGTGGCTTTGAATCGTCCACAGGCGGATTTGATCGAGCACGAGCTAGACCAGCTCATCGCGCGCGACCGCGAGGCTCAGCGCTACAAGACCAAGTGGGAAAACAGCGGACTCGAGCCGATCTTCGTCAAGAATCTGGAGAGTGTCCAAGGCGACGAACGCGACACTATCTTCATCTCTACCGTTTTTGGCCCTGATGAGGACGGCAACTTCATGCAGCGTTTCGGCCCGATTAATTCGTCGGTCGGACACCGCCGCCTCAACGTGCTGTTTAGCCGCGCGAAACATCAGGTGGTGGTCTTCTCCTCCATCGAGCCGAGTAGAATCTTGGTGGGCCCGGATTCCCACCTCGGAGTCGGCGCCTTCCGACGTTACCTCGAATTCGCCACGACCGGGGAAATCACCAGCCACCAGATTACAGGGCGTAGCACCGATAGCTTTTTCGAGCAATCGGTGAAAGAGGCGCTCGAAGACGCCGGCTACACCTGCGAACCACAGGTTGGCGTCGCCGGCTTCTTCATCGACCTAGGCGTGCGCACCCACAACTCCATTCGGTTTCTGCTGGGCGTAGAGTGCGACGGTGCCAGCTACCACAGCTCACCTTTCGCGCGGGACCGTGACCGCTTGCGCCAAGCCATCCTCGAAAACCTGGGTTGGAAGATTCACCGCGTCTGGTCTACCGATTGGTTCCGAGACCCGAAGCGCGAACTGAACAAGCTCGTGATCCGGTTGGAGAGCCTCGCCCAGGAGGCCGAGGCCCACACGCCACCCGCAGACGTTGTGGAGCCCCCTGTGCCTCAGGAGGCTAGCGCCGACGAGGATGCTGATTTGGCAAAAGTGGTCGCACACGAGATCGCCGCCGAGGCAGATATGCGAATTCAGGAGTTGCTCCGAGTAGGGCTGGTCGAGTTCGACGAGACTTACCGAATTGCTGTCCCTTCTTACTCTGGTGATCTGTTCTCCCAGATTCGCGTAACCGAGTTCTACAACCAGCAGTGCTACCAATGGCTGAAGAAGCACTCTCTCTTGCCGTGGAAAGAAATGCCTTGGCCGGAAATCCGGGACATCGGCATGCGGTTGAAAGTGCGAGCGCAGGCCATCCGAGATGTTGTGGCTCGCATTATTAAATGACGGGTTGAAAATGTGTTATTAAGTTCCCGGTTCCAATTTGGCTTGCGTGCCTTTTTCCCAGGCAAGGCCCCAGTCGCGGATGTTTTTGAGCACGGGCATTAGCGCGCGGCCCTTATTGGTGAGGCAATAGGCGAGGTGTTTTGAGCCTTCGGTGGCACTGACCTGCGAAACGATGTCGTGCGCGAGGAGTCGGGCGAGGCGTTCGCTGAGCACGTTGGTGGGGATGGCTTCCGGTGACGTCGCGAAGTCCTTGAAGCGCGTTTTGCCGAGCACCAGATCGCGGATGATCAGAAGCGTCCAACGGTCGCCAAAAATATCGAGGGCGCAGGCCACCGGGCACGGCGAACGCCGCGCCGAGGGTGGGGCCGGATGCTTTTTGGTGACGCGTTTCGCCATGCCACACTTCGTCCTGAGTTTTACTTGCGTTCAACAAGTAATTTTACTTTTAAAATGCAAGTATGCTGATCACGCCTGCACCTGCTTTGGAACTGCCGCGTCTGGCTCCGCCTGGTGCCGGTCTGCCGAAAATCGAGTTATTTTTCGCCCGGCTGATTTTCCATTTTGGCCGGCGAACGACCTCGTTGGCCGCGGCGCGGGCGACCCTGGTGCGCGAGCGTGAAGCCATTCTGGCGCTGGTGCGGGAGCTTGATGCGGCGGCGGGGGCGAAGCGGGTGTTGATCCGTCGCCTGCCGGGGCTGGAGGACAGCAGCCGGTATTGGTCGGTGTTTATGACCCTCGATCATTTGCGCATCGTGAATGAATCGATGGCGGGCATTATGTCCGAATTACTGGCGAGCCGGGTGCCGCCAGGCGAGGCAAGCACGGCGGCGGTGAAGCCGGCGTCGGAGGTTGGGGCCGAGGTGGTGGATGCCTTCGTGGCGTCGTGTGAGCGACTGGCGCGGGCGGTGGCTGGCATTGAGGCAGCAAGGCTTCAGACGGCCGTGCGGTTTCCGCACCCGTGGTTTGGTCCGCTGGATGCCGCCGCGTGGTATTTCATGGCGGGGTTTCACCTGCGTCTGCATCGGAAGCAGGTGGAGCGAATTCTCGGCGGGAGGTGATGTCAGTTCGTTCAGAAACGGGTAAAGCAAACAGCCGCCCGGGTGAACCGGGCGGCTGTTTGTGATGAAGAACGGGTCGCTAGTGCTCCCCACTACGCAGAAGTGGCGGAGCTTTAGGCGGCGGGAGCGGCGCCGGCGGCGGGTTTCGCCGGCACGAGGCCGCCGGTGCCGACGGCGTGGAAGGTGGCGTCGACGGGCAGGATCACTCGCTCGCAGAAGTCGCCGAAGGTCTCGCCGGCGCCGCGCTCGAGGGCGTAGCGCTTGATCACGGGCGAGAGCAGTTTCACCGCGTCGTCGATCGTGATGCTCGGGGAGACGAGGCGGTTGAGGCGGCTGCCGTTG
>CAMDHP010000091.1 GCA_945898185.1 Akkermansia muciniphila
ATTGATGAACACAACCGTCCTCACGACCTTGGCAGCCACCGGCTTTACGGTGGCGTTTTTCCATGCGGCTCTGCCTACGCACTGGCTGCCTTTCGTGCTGGTGGCGAGGGCGCGAGGCTGGCGGGAGCGCAAGACGATGGGCGTCGCGCTGGCGGCGGGGCTGGGGCACGTGGCGCTGACTTCTTTGCTCGGGCTGGTAGTGGCCTTGCTGGGCTTTGCGCTGGATGAGCACTTCGGCCAGATTTTCAAATGGGTGGCGGGTGGTTTGTTGCTGGCGGTGGGGGTGTATTTCGCAGTGCAACAAATCCAGGGGGCCGGCTTGCAGCATCACCACGTGCCGGGCAGCCGTCACCACGCGAGCGAACTGTGTGGCAAGGAGGAGTCCGAGAGTCACTTCGAGATCGAACTGCGTGAGAGCCCGGTGGTGACAAACAGGTCGAGCGACTGGGCCGCGATCAGCGGCTTGCTAGTGATGTTGACGCTCTCGCCGTGCGAGGCGTTTTTGCCGGTTTACCTTTCGGGAGTGGAGTTTGGTTGGACGGGTTTCTTCGTCCTGAGTGGCATCCTCGCGGCGGGCACGCTGGCGGGCATGACGATCTTTACCTGGCTGACCTTGCGCGGGCTGAGGCGCTTTGAACTAAAGCGATTCGAGCGTTATGAAGCAGGGATGCTGGCGGCGGTGTTTTGCGGGCTCGGTTTGATGATGATGTTCATCGAACACGGGCACGGACATGCGCACTGAGGGTTGGCGGTCGGTGGCGGGTGCTGAATCCGGCTGGCGCGGCCTTCGCATACAAAGCCCTTGTGGCGATTTTCAAACCATCGCGTGCGAGCACGCCCCTTCACGGATTTGAAACGGGCACGGAGCTTAGCGTTTCGGGATGACGAAGAGCGGGGCTGGTTTTGCCTCGGCAGCTGGCGCGGCGGAACCAGATGGCGTAACCGGGGGGGCGGAGACTGGCGTGACGCCAGTGACGGGGCCGCCGGTAAAAACGGAGGAGGCGGGGAGCTTTGGCAGCCAAGTGTTGATCAGCTCGGCGACGCGGGCATCGCGAATCTTGGAGGTAGGGCTGCCCATGACGACGACGATGAGGCGTTTGCCGTCGCGCTGGGCGGTGGTGGCTAGGCAGAAGCCGGCGGAGTTGGTAAAGCCGGTTTTGAGACCGTCGCAGCCCTCAAGGGAGTGGAGAAGTTTATTGTGATTTCGCATCACGACGGGTGTGGGACGGACACCGGTGCCGAATTCGCGGACCTTGGTCGAAGTGTATTTGAGGGCATCGGTGTGGAGCAGGAGCTCGCGGGAGATAAGGGCGAGGTCGCGCGGGCTGGTGAGGTCGCCCTCGGCGATGACGCGATTGGAAGGCGGCAGACCGTGGGGGGTGCGGAAAGTGGTGTGGGTGAGGCCGAGGCCGGCCGCGCGGGAATTCATTTGGCCTACGAAGGCCTCGCGTGAACCGGCGGTGGCGCGTGCGAGGGCGCTGGCTGCGTCGTTGGCCGACTGGATCATGAGGGCGTAGAGGAGCTCCTCGACGGGGAAGGTTTCGCCGGGTTCGAGCCAGACCTGGGTGCCGCCCATCTTGTAGTCCTCGATGGTAATGGGCACGGGAGTGGAGAGGGAGATTTTGCCGGCGGCGATGGCGTCGTGGACGACGAGAAATGTCATCAGCTTAGTGACGCTGGCGGGCGGGCTGACGTAATCGGCGTTTTCCGCGTAGAGAACCTGTCCGGTGGCGGCGTCGGTGACGATAGCGCCCTTGTAGTCGGCGCGGAGGGCGGCGGGCGCGAGGAAGGCGAAGAGGGAAAAGGCGAGCGTGACGAGGCGTTTAAGGCGCATGGGAAAAGAAAAAGGAGTGAAGAGGGCGCGATGACGAACCGGCGAGGCGAAACTCGAACTCACGTTCAAGCCCACGGCGAACGAGGCGGGGGGCCTTGTGGCGGCCAGCGGGTGGTTTTTGATTACACCGACACGGTTTGCTCGATGGGCATCTCGTGGAGTTTGAGCTCGGGGTTTTTCTCGACGAAGTAATCGCGGGTCCAGTCGTTGGGGAAGAGGACGATGGGGTGGCCGAATTTATCGGTGCCAAAGGCTACGCCGCTGGCAACTATGATGTCGTTGGGGTTGGCCAGCGAAGGGTGCGGCTCGACCCAGCGAAGCTGCGTCCACGGGGTGGGCTCGATGCGGCACTCGGCGTTGTATTCGGATTTGAGGCGGGCCTGCACGACCTCGAATTGGAGCGGGCCGACTGCAGCGAGGAGGGTCGCGCCGGGGGGGGCGTTGCGCGGCATGAAGGATTGAACGACGCCCTCTTGCAGAAGCTGTTCGAGGCCGGTGCGGTATTTTTTGGCGTCGGCGGAGGTGGGATTATTGATGTAGGCGAAGACCTCGGAGGGGAAACGCGGAATCTCGTCGTAAGCGATGGAGCGATCCTCGCTGAGGGTGTCGCCGATGCCGAAGGCGTCGTGTCCAACTAGGCCGATGACATCGCCCGGCCATGCGACGTCCACGGTCTCGCGTTCCTGGCCGAAGAGTTTGTGCGAGGAAGAAAGGCGGACGGATTTGCCGGTGCGCTGGTGGGTGACGACCATGTCGCGTTCGAACTTGCCGGAGCAGACGCGGATGAAGGCGATTCGGTCGCGGTGCTTCGGGTCCATGTTGGCCTGGATTTTGAAAACGAAGCCGGAGAACTTTTGGTGGGTGACGGGGATCTCGCGAGCCTCGGTCGGGGCGGGGGCGCCGGGCGTGCCCATGGATACGGAGCGGCGGGTGGTGGGCGGGATGGAGTATTTTAGAAAACTCTCGAGCAGGAGCTGCACGCCGAAGTTGTTCACGGCGGAACCGAAGAAGACGGGCGTTTGTTTGCCGGCATGGATTGCGGCCAGGTCGAAGGGGGCGGTGGCACCATCGAGCATGGCGATTTGCTCGGTTACCTCGTCGTAGGTGTAGTCGTCGAACTTGTCGCGCACGGCGGAGTCGGCGAGGCCGGTGACGTTGACCGGGGCGCGGAAGGCGCCGTGAGGAGTGCGTTCGAAAAGGTGGACCTGGTTCACGCGTCGGTCGAAGACGCCCTTGAAGGTGGGGCCGTTGCCAAGGGGCCAGGTTACGGGGCAGGGGGCGAGGCCGAGCACGCGCTCGAGCTCGTCAATGAGCTCGAGGGGATTTTGCGTGGGGCGGTCGCATTTATTCATAAATGTGAAGATCGGGATGCCACGACGTTTGCAGACCTCGAAGAGTTTGCGTGTCTGGGGCTCGATGCCCTTGGCGGCGTCAATGACCATAAGGGCGGCGTCCACGGCGGTGAGGACGCGGTAAGTGTCCTCTGAGAAGTCCTTGTGGCCGGGGGTGTCGAGCAGGTTGACGGCGTAGCCTTGGTAGTCGAATTGAAGGACGGTTGAGGAGACGGAGATGCCGCGCTGCTTTTCGAGTTCCATCCAGTCGGAGGTGGTGGCGCGCTGTTGTTTGCGGGCGGTCACGGAGCCGGCGAGGTGGATGGCATTGCCGTAGAGAAGGAATTTCTCGGTCAATGTGGTTTTGCCGGCGTCGGGGTGCGAGATGATCGCAAAGGTGCGGCGGCGGGCGATTTCCTGGGCGGGAGTCATGGCGATAAACGGAGAGCGAACGCGGAGGAGGCGGTAAGGGGAAGGGAAAACGCCGGGTGGCGGTGAGGGGCGCGTAGCCGGATTCGGTCGAGAACGAGAACGAGAACGATTTCGGATTCGGATGGGAGAGAATCAAGGGAAAGAGCGGGGCGTGGATGGGCGGGGTGTTTTTTGAGCTTTCGTGTCGGGGGCGGGTGGAGTGTTGTCGTCGGTCACATGGCCGACGTCGCATCAATTAAGTTAAAACCCAATGCTAAGTCTCGCGCGCTGGCCGGACATCCATGGGTGTTTGGCAACGAAGTGGAGACATTGCCCGCGGCGAGCCATGACGGCGAGGTCGTGGAGGGCCGCGACCGAACGGGGCGCTTCATCGGAAGCGGCATCTACAATTCCAAGTCGCAGATCGTCTGGCGCCGCCTGAGCCGCGACCGGGTGGAGTTGGACGAGACGTATTTACGCGGTGCGATTGATCGTGCGGTGAAGAGGCGCGATGAGGTCGCGTCGGGCGCGGGCAAAAACCGCCGCCTGATCTGGTCCGAGTCGGACGACCTGCCTGGCTTGGTGGTGGATCAGTTTGGTGATACCCTGGTGGTTCAAATCCAGACGCAGGCGATGGACCGGCGCGCGGATCTGATTGTGGAGCTACTGGCCGAGCGCACGCAGGCGGCGGAAGTTATTCTGCGCAACGACGCCAACATCCGCCGTCTCGAAGGGCTGCCTCAGGAGATCCGCACCCGGAGCGGCAAGGTCTGGGAGCCCCGCTGGCACGCGATTGACGGTTTTGACTACTGGCTCGATTTGCAGAACGGGCAGAAGACTGGGTTTTACCTTGACCAGCGCGAACAACACGCGGTGGTGGCGCGTCACGCGAAAGGCCGCCGCGTGTTGGACGCATTTTGTAACCAAGGCTCGTTCGGTCTGCACGCGGCGCGGGCCGGGGCGGTGGCGGTAAAGGGCCTCGACAGCGCTTTTGATGCGATCACGCAGGCGAAGCGCAACGCCGAGCGCAACGGGATGAAGGCGGAGTTCACGGCTGTGAACGTATTCGACTATTTCGGGGCGAAGCACGAAGAGACCTGGGATTTGATCGTGCTGGACCCGCCGCCCTTCGCCAAGTCGAAGAGCACGCTCGAGGGGGCGCTGCGCGGCTACAAGGAGCTCAACCTGCGGGCGATGAAAGCGCTCGCTCCGGGAGGCTTGCTGGCGACCTACACCTGTTCGCACCACATGCAGGATGCGGAGTTGCGCGGCGTGCTGGCCGACGCGGCGGCCGACGCGAAGCGCAAAGTGCAAGTGGTGGAGTTTTGCCACCAACCGGCGGACCACCCGGTGTTGATCACGATGCCGGAGAGCGAGTATCTGCGCGGGTATATCGTGCGGGTGGAGTGAGGCGGGCGACGCCGTCCGTTTTTTCTCATTAACCAGCGGCCGAGACGCGAAACCGTTGGTTGGCCTTACCCTACTCCGCTACGATACCTCCGATTGCGGGCGGGGGGCACGTTTCAGCGCTACGTCTCCAGCTCGGCCCAGCGGACGATGAGCACCCAGATTGCGCAGAAGGTCGTCAGGATCGCTGGATTGTAGAGGGGGAAATCCATCCATGAATGCGCCAGGGTCAGACCGAGGCCGAGCACGATTAAGAGAAAGGCGGGCTGCCCGAGTCCGCCGAGGCGGCACAGGCGCCAGACCAGCCAACCGAGTGCAAGGAGAGGCAGGATCAGGCCGATGATGCCGAGTTCGGCAAGGGCTTGGACGTAGTCGTTGTGGGCGTGGTCCCAGAAGAAGCGCTTATCTCCGCCGGCGAAAAAGATATCAGGATGGAATTTCTGCTTTTGCGGAAACACGTGGCGGAAGCTGCCCGCGCCCCAGCCGGTGAGAGGCTTGTCTTGGAAGAGTTCGAAAGTAGCCTGGCGGGCGCTGATGCGGAAGTTAATGTAGTCGCTTGCGGCCGGCTCAAAGAGCGTGCCGAGTTGGGCTATACTTCGCCCCAGGTTAAGGTAAATCGCACCGGAGCCGATGAAGGCAAGCGACACGCAAGCCACTAGGATCGAGACGATACGATTGCCTCCGTCGCGCGCGCCGAAAACCCGCCAGACACCGTAGAGAATCAAGCCAACGACGATATAGGCAGCGAGCAGGATCATGCTCGCGCGCGAGTTGCTCACGAAAACCAACATTCCGGTGGTGATGGCCAGCAGGGCGAAGACGGGGGCGGGACTGCTGCGCACCATGCGGCGTTGACCGCGCACCAGATGCCAGACTGCGAGCCCGACGGCGACGGTGGTGATGAGGTTGAAGTAGGCGCCGCCGTGGTTTTCATAAACGAAGGTGGCCACCGGATGCGAAACCGGAACCTTTATGAACCAGAGAATCTTCTGGGCTTGGGTGACTTGTTGAAGCACGCCGATGACGCCGAGCACCGCACCGTTGCCAACCAGCACGCCGAGCACGCTCATGACCGCGGTGCGACGGCTGAGGCCGGTCCATAGCGCGCAACAAAGCAGCCAGATCGAGGCGAAAACCGAAGTCATCCGCCAGGCATTCATGCGCGCGGCGGGGGCCTCGATACTGGTGGGTAACCAGGTGATATGTTCGCGCGGCTCAATCCACCAAGCGGTGCCATTGCTGACCCGTGCCCCGGCGGGATTCAAGGCCTGCACGAGCAGGTAGCCGACGAAAAGCAGACCGAGCCAGAAGACGGGAAACCGAATCAGGCGCAGGATCGGGTAGATGCGAAATTCGACCTCCGGTGAGTATTCTCCCGTGTAGTGCCGTGGCATGAGCGCGAGGATAAAACTGATCAGACCGAAACCGAAGACAGTGAACTGCGACCAGGCATCGCGCGTGCCGATCGCCCACGGCAGGAAGATCAGGTGAACGCACGCAACGAACACCAACGCGCGTTCGCGAGGGTGCAGCGGAACGGGTAAGCGCTGCTCGCCACGAAAGGCCTTTAGCATATCCGAGCCCGGGGAGCCGGGGGCGGCGGGGAGCGGAGGGTTGTTTCGCATGGATCGGGAAGAGGAACGGTGGGTGGCGGGCAGATCGCTCAAACCTCGATGGCGAGCGGCTGCGGGTGATGCGCTGGCTCGGCGGCGGATTTCGTAATAGCGGTCAGGCGTTGGCGCACCCGCGCCAACATGTTTGAAGGCGACAAGCCGTGGGCCTCGCGCAGGGAAGCCTGGTTGGAGCCGTGGCCGATGAAGACATCGGGCCAGCCAAAGCGTTCGAGCGGCACGCTCAGGCCGGCGTCGGACAGGGCTTCGAGCACGGCGGTGCCGAAGCCGCCGGTGGCGACGTGGTCTTCCAAGGTTACGATGAGGCGGGCTTTGCCGGCGTTACGCAGGAGCAGCTCGCGATCGAGGGGTTTGACGAAGCGGGCGTTAACGACGCCGACATCGAGTCCGTCCTCGGTGGCGAGCGAATCGGCGAGGACGAGGGCGTCGGCCACCATGGTGCCGATGGCCCAGATGACGATGTCGGTGCCGGGACGCACGGTCTCGGCGCGCCCGAGAGGGAGGAGGCCGCGGGCGGACTTGGCAGGCTGGCCGGTGCAGGCGCCGCGCGGATAGCGAATGAAGGCGGGGCCGTCGTAGGCGAGCGCGGTGGCCATCATGTCGGCGAGGTCGTGTTCATTGGCAGGCGCCATGATGAGCGCGTGCGGCACGGGGCGAAGGTAAGCGATATCGAAAAGGCCGTGGTGGGTGGCGCCGTCGTTAGGGGAGAGGCCGGCGCGGTCCATGCAGAATACGACGGGCAGGCGCTGGAGGGCGACGTCGTGGATGATGGGATCGTAGGCGCGCTGAAGGAAGGTGGAGTAGATGGCGACGACGGGCTTGAGGCCCTGGGTGGCGAGGCCGGCGGCGAAGAGCGCGGCGTGTTCCTCGGCGATGCCGACGTCAAAAAACTGGGAGGGCAAGGCGGTGGCAAGGTGGTTCAGGCCGGTGCCGCTGGGCATCGCGGCGGTGATGCCGACGATCCGTTTATCGGTGGTGGCGAGGCGGACGAGCTCCTTGCCGAAAACATCCTGATAGTTGGGCGGGGTGCCGGGGCCGCCGCCCTTGGCTTCGCCGGTGGTAGGATCGAAGGCACCAAGACCGTGGAATTTTTCGGGATGGGCGCGGGCGGCGTCGAGACCGCGGCCCTTTTCGGTGATGACGTGAAGGAGGATGGGGGTGTCGGTGTCGCGCGCGAACTCGAGGTTTTTGATCAACTCATCGAGGTTATGGCCATCAATGGGGCCGATGTAGCGCAGACCGAATTTCTCGAAAAGGGATGATTCGACGAAGAAGTCCTTGGTCTCGCGTTTCCACTTATGCCAGAGGCGGTTCATGTTCGGGCCGCTTGGCAGGCCGAGGAAGAACTTTTCGATGTCGTTGTGGAGCTTGTTGTAAGTGCGGTTGGTGGAGAGCCGGTTCAGGGATTTGGCGATGGCGCCGACGTTCTTGGCAATAGACCACTCGTTGTCGTTGAGGATGACGACGAGACGCCTTGTCGAGGCGACGACGTTGTTGAGAGCTTCGAGGGTGATGCCGCAGGTGAAAGCGGCGTCACCGCAGAGGGCGACCACGTGTTCATCGGTTCCTTTCAAGTCACGGGCGGAGGCCATGCCGAGGGCCGCGGAGAGGGCGGTGCCAGCGTGGCCGGCACCGAAGGAGTCGTGGGCGCTCTCATCTCGGGCCAGGAAGCCGGAGGCACCGCCGGTCTG
>CAMDHP010000092.1 GCA_945898185.1 Akkermansia muciniphila
AAGGTGGTGCCCAGAGTGGGGGTCGAACCCACAAGACTTTCGTCGGTAGATTTTGAGTCTACTGCGTCTGCCAATTCCGCCATCTGGGCCAGCACTGTAACCTACCAAGCCTGTAACCCGTAAACCTCCCGCCGCCCTTGTAAACCCGAAAACCGCGGTTGGAGGCGATGAGACGGCGCAAGATCGCGAAAAGCTGGTTATGCGCGAACCTCTCGTTCGAAGGGTTTTTCACCTTCGGAAAAAATCTTTCAGTATCTTTGAATGTTTTCCGGTCTCATCGGTCTATCTCTTCGCATCAGTTGTTTTGTTTGTTGTTTGCTTGTTTAGCAGGTCGGTCTGGCGAAGGCGGTCCCTGGGGTGGTTCCCGGTGGCCGCCTTTCCTTTTTCGCCACTCCTCGCGCTCGACGCCCTCCCTCCGCCCACCTTCACTCCTGCGCCCATGCCAGACTTTCGCGTCCATGTCCTTTCCGCTTCCGCCGAGGCTACGGAGCTCTTCCTCCCGCCTGCCGAGACCCACCACCTCGTCACCGTGAACCGCGCACGCCCCGGCGACTCAGTCGTCGCTTTCGACGGCGCCGGCACCGAATGGACCTGCATCCTCGACCGCGTGGAGGGCAAAAAATCTACCGTGCTACGCGTATCGCACCACGCCCGTCACGCCCCCCTGCCCTGCGCTATCACCCTCGGCCAGGGCCTTCCGAAGGGCTCCACCATGGACGATATCGTGCGGCAAGCTACGGAGCTTGGCGCTGTCGCCATCATGCCGCTCGCTACCACTCGCAGCGAAGTCCGCCTCGACGACGAACGCGCCGCCAAAAAGTCCGACAAATGGCGCACCGCCGCCGTCGAGGCCGCGAAACAGTGCGGCAACCCCTTCCTCCCCGCCATCGCGCCCGTGCAGGGCCTTGACGCTTTCCTCGCCGCCACCGAGGCCGCCGCCACCGAGCTGCGCCTCGTCGCTAGTCTCCACCCCGGCGCGCGGCCGCTGCGCACCGTGCTCGCCTCCTGGCGCGCCGCGCACGAGGGCCGCGCTCCCCGCTCGGCGGCTTGGCTGATCGGCCCCGAGGGAGACTTCACTGCCGAGGAAGTCGCGCGCGCATTCCCGGCAGGTTTTATCCCGGTGAGGCTCGGCCCGCTGGTCTTGCGTTGCGACACCGCCGCCGCCTGCGCCCTCAGCGTGCTCCGCATCGAGACCGATAGCTGACGAAACCTCGAATTTGAGTCCCGGTCGGGGAGCACAAAGAGGCGGTCTCTAGCACACCCGAAGTGGAAACCGTAAATCCTGTAAGAAGCCCAGCCTTCTCCCGACTAAAGAAAATCGGGTCCCCCTTGTAAATACGTTACACCCGCCAGATCGCGCCGCTAAAGCGTTTCAAATAGGGATGTAGCCACCTGATTTTGTGGACCTCACCTTGCATGATGCCTCAAAGTCCGCCCATGTCGGCGAACTGTTCGGCGGGGGAACGCTCGCTTCCATCAGGCCAAAGGATCATGCCTGCGCCGACGGTTTCATTGGTAAACTCATCAATCAGAATGAAGCTGCCGGTGGTGCGGTTGCGCTTGTAAGGGTCAATCATGAGGGGGACTGCGGTGCGCACGTGGATGCGGCCAATGTCGTTCATGCCGATGGTGAGATCCTCGGTGTTTTTATGGAGGGTGTTGATGTTAACTTTATACCGCACCGCTTTGATCGCGCACTTGGTCTCGCGGGTGGCGTGACGAAGGATGTATTTGCCCGATGGATTCAACTTGGCGGGAGCAAACCAGCAGACCATTGCCTCGACATCCTGGGTGACGGCGGGCTGGTTGTGGGGCTTGGCAAAGAGGTCGCCGCGAGAGCTGTCTATCTCGCGGTCGAGCGTGATGGCGACCGACATGGGCGCGAAGGCCTCGGCGAGCTCACCCTCGGGGCCGTGGATAGACTTGATCACGGCGGGCAGGCCGGAGGGCAGTGAGATGATATCGTCGCCGGGTTTGAAAACCCCGCCGGCGACGCGGCCGGCGAAGCCGCGGAAATCGTGGTGCGCGTCGTTATTGGGCCGAATAACGGTCTGGATCGAGAAGCGCGGATCAATGTGGTTGAGATCGCTGCCGATATAAACCGTCTCAAGGGTGTAGAGCAGTGAGCCTCCCTTATACCAAGGCGTGCGGGCTGAGTTCTCGACCACGTTGTCGCCGTGAAGGGCGCTGATGGGGATGAACTTGATATCGGGAATATTCAGGCGGGATGCGAACTCGGAGTATTGCGCGACGATCTCCTGGAAGCGGGCTTCGGAGAAGTCCACGAGGTCCATTTTGTTGACCGCGACCACGACGTGGGGAATGCCGATGAGCGAGGCGATGAAGGAGTGGCGGCAGGTCTGCTCGATGACGCCTTTGCGCGCATCAATGAGGATGATGGCGAGGTTGGCGGTGGAGGCACCAGTCACCATGTTGCGGGTGTATTGGATGTGGCCGGGAGTATCGGCGATGATGAACTTGCGCTTCGGGGTGGCGAAGTAGCGGTAGGCGACGTCAATGGTGATGCCTTGTTCGCGCTCGGCGCGGAGGCCGTCGGTGAGCAGCGCGAGGTTGAGGGTTTCCTCGCCGCGCTGTTCGGTGACGCGTTCAAGGTTTTCGAGGGTGTCCTCGAAGATGGCCTTGGAGTCGTAGAGGAGGCGTCCGATGAGGGTGGATTTACCGTCGTCAACGGAGCCCGCGGTTGTGAAACGCAGGAGGTCCATGGCGAGGTAATGTTCGTCGGTATGTTCGGAAGGAGAAGCGGTGTAGGCGGTCATCGGATTGGCCACAAAGAGCACAGAAGGGTTGGGAGCGATTGGGTGGGTTTCAGGCGCCTATGGGCGCGCGGGAGAGCAGCGTTTTCGGAGATCGTTTTTTGAGGGTCGTAGCAATTAAAAATACCCCGCTTTTTTGCGGTCTTCCATGGCGGACTCGGAGCGTTTGTCGTCGGCGCGGGTGCCGCGCTCGGTCACGCGGGCGCTCGCGACTTCCTGGATGATCTCGGCCATGGTGCTGGCGGGAGACTCGACTGCGCCGGTGCAGGTGCTGTCACCCACGGTGCGATAGCGCACGGTGCGCTCCTCGTAACGCTCGCCATCGAGCAGCGTGATGTAGGGCGACTCGGCAAGGAGCACGCCGTTGCGATTCACGATGCGGCGCTGGTGACTAAAATAGATCGAGGGGATTTTGAGTTTCTCGCGGGCGATGTATTGCCAGACGTCCATCTCGGTCCAGTTGGAGAGGGGGAAAACGCGGAAGTGTTCGCCTTGGTTTTTGCGGCCGTTGAAGAGGTTCCAAAGCTCGGGGCGCTGGTTCTTCGGATCCCACTGGCCGAACTCATCGCGGTGGGAAAAAAAGCGCTCTTTGGCGCGGGCCTTTTCCTCGTCGCGGCGCGCGCCACCGAGGCAGGCGTCGAATTTAAATTCCTCGATGGTGTCGAGCAGCGTGACGGTCTGGAGGCCGTTGCGGGACGGATTGGGGCCTTTCTCCTCCTGGCAACGGCCGGCCTTGATGGAGTCGGCGACGTAGCGAACGATCAGGCGGGCGCCGACGTCCTCGGCGAACCAGTCGCGGTATTCGATCGCTTCGCTGAAATTATGGCCCGTATCCACGTGGACGAGCGGGAACGGGAGCTTGGCGGGAGCGAAGGCTTTTTGGGCGAGACGCGCCATGACGATGGAATCCTTGCCACCGGAAAACAGGAGCGCGGGACGCTCAAACTGGGCGGCGACCTCGCGCAGCACGAAGATCGCTTCGTGCTCGAGCTGGGCCAGGTGGGTGAGGTTGTAGGAAGACATGGAGGGAAATACGTCGGCTGGAAATCAGGACAGAAAAGGGGGACGCCAAAAGTTTACTTTGAGGATGTCGGTGGGCGGATGCGCGGCAGCACATCCGCATAGAGCAAGGCGAGGCAGGCCTCGGGGGGAAGCGCCTCGGTATCGAGGGTCAGCGTGGTGCCGGCGTCGTCGGCCCCCGGTTCCTCGAACGTCGAGTCCTTGCCGGTGAACTGCCCCACCTCGCCGGCGGCAGCTTTGGCGTAGAGGCCCTTGGGGTCGCGGCGGGCACAGGTGTCGAAGGATGCCTTCACGTAAACCTCGCGCAAATCCTCCGCGCCGATGATCTCCCGTGCGAGGCCGCGATGAGCGCGTAACGGGGTGATGAACGAGCAAAGCGTCACGACGCCCGCCACGGCAAAGAGTTTGGCGACCTCGGCGATGCGGCGAATGTTCTCCTGGCGGTCGGCATCAGAGAACCCCAACCCGCGATTCAGGCCGGTGCGGATATTGTCGCCGTCGAGGAGTTGAGTGGCAAAACCCTCGGCATGGAGCCGGCGCTCCAGCGCGATGGCCAGGGTGCTTTTACCAGAGCCGGAAAGCCCGTAGAGCCAGATCACCCGACCCCGTTGCCCAAGGCGCGACTCTTTTTCCTGCCGCTGCAGGACGCGGTCGAAGATGGGGTGAAGATTGGCGGTGTCGCTCATTTGTTGAGTAAACTGCTAAACAAACATAAGATTAAAACCGGCATCAAGGCGAAAGGTGGTTCGGCCTCCAGAAAAACGCCAAAAATGCGCATATCAGCTCCAATACCAGGGTCTCGCATAAAGAAGACTTTTTAAACGCAAAGTCGCGAAGACGCAAAGGAGGTAACGGCCTGGAACTGAACAAACGCGTGCCGGAGCGTGCCGACCGGGGCGCTTGCACTACTCGCGAAAACGATCGGCGGGAGCCACGTTCAACTCTGCCTCGAGCTCGCGGATGCGTTCCAAGACCACGCTTTTCATGGCCTGGGGGTTATCCGCGGGCAATTTGGCGTAAAGCGTCCGGAGGTAAGCGTAAGCATCGGCATTGCGCTCCATTTTACGCAGAAGCTCGGCGTAGATCCGGGCGGCGTAATAGGGCGCATCCGGATGCTCGGCGGCGATGGCGTAGTCCCTCGCGGCGGAGACGGTGTCCTTTAGCCGGTTCAGATAAATGTTCGCGATTTCTAGTCGAATGAGGGGTTGCTCAGGATGGAAGCCAAAGCCCTCGTTGAGGTAGCGGATCGCGACTTCGGATTGCTCCTGATCGAAGCGCTTTTCCACGGTGTCGGGCACCTTGTCGTAGCCGCCGGCCTTATCGATGCGCCAGTTGGGCATATCGTAGGCAATCATGCGGCTGCCATTGAGCCAAAAATACGTAGGACGCGGGTCAATCGCGGTCACGAGTTTGATCGAGGTCTGCGTCGCGGGCAGATCGTATTTCTCCCAGACGTAATTGGTGCGGATCCAGAAAAAGTCCGCTACGATCGCGCGGAAGCCGCCCAAAAGGCCTACCGTCACGCCCTGGCCGAGCGCGTCTTTGATGGATTCCAAGCGCAGCGCAGGCTGGCGGGAGCGAACCTCTTCCCAAGCCGGCGCCTCCAGCGGGCGTAGCGCGATTCCCGCCGCAGCGAGACCGGCGGCGACCAGCAACCCGGTCCGCGCGGAGCGTAAAAAATTAAGGACGAACGGCATGGTTCAAATCTCGCGATTCCTGAAACTATAGACCGCCAATCCACCGATCACCGTGATATAGCCCAGCGCGTAGAGCGCCACTCGCCCGGCCAGCATGGGATCAAGGCCCGCACCCTGGCCGATCTCGTCACTCAGATTAAAAAGTTGGAAATTTGGAAAAACGAAACTCAGCAAGCGCACCACCGAACGCAGCACCAGAGAGTCCACATTGCTCCAGGAATCGCGGGCGAGATACTGGAGGTGACAGATCACCAGGGCAAAAAACCCGGTGACCACCGTGTAGAGATTCGTATTCGAGAAACTCGCGATCAGGAGCACGATCGCCGACAGCACCCCGAACTTTAGCCACTGGAGCACGCCCACGATAAATAGATCGCCGTAGCGCATGATCCGGCCCGCTTCGAAGGCCTCCGGGTTGGCAGCCATTAACTGGCCTTCACGGTGCCAAAGCAGCGCCATCATCAAGCCAATGGTGAGCGCGCAAAACACCCCGATGACCGAAAACACGCCGAGGAACTTGCCGAAGACAAACTCCGCCCGCCAGATCGGCTTGGCAAGCAAGGTGAGCGCGGTGCGGTTTTCGATCTCGCTGAAAAAGAGCTGCGCCGTCGCCGTGATCGTCAGCGCCGAGCCGAAAAAAATCAGGGCGCCAAATCCGAAGTCCGCGATGAACTTAAGCTCTGAAGAACCGAAATTAAAATCGCGAAAAAACTGCGCGCTCGCGACCAGCCCCACGGCCAGCAGCAAGAGAAAATTGAACAGCTTCTGGCGAACGGCTTCGAGGAAGGTGTTGCTGGCGATCAAGGCCAGACGGTTGAAGGAAAAAGGAACGGAAAGAGCGCTCATGGAGGAAAAAATCAGGCTTTCGGTGCTGACGAGGGGGCGGACGCGGAGGACTTGGGCACCGACGAGCTGGGCACCACGTTGCTCCCGACTCCGGGGTTGCCGCCAAGGTGACCTGTGCGGGAGATTTTGCTGAGGAAAAGCTGGTCGAGCCGCGCCCGCGGTTGCTCGATGGCGTTGAGAACGTGGCCGCGCGAGGTCAGCCACTCGCGAAGCGCCTCGATCTCAGCCGCCGGCAGCGGATCCACGATCAAGGCCTGGCGGTCCCGCTGCCCGACCAGCTCCAACAGCGAGCCTTCAACCATGAGTTTACCGTGGTCCAAAATAGCGACGCGGTCGCACACATCCTCGATCTGCGCCAGCAAATGGGACGTGATCAGCACGGTTTTGCCCTGCCGCTTCAGCTTGAGGATGAGCTCGCACATCTCTGCCGATCCGACGGGGTCGACGCCCGCGGTCGGCTCGTCCAGCACGATTAACTTCGGATCATGCACCAGAGCCTGGGCAAGCCCGATGCGCTGCAACATGCCCTTCGAATACGTTCCGACCCGGCGATTGGCCGCCTGCGAGAGGCCCACCCAATCAACCACGTCGTTTACCCGCGCCTTGAGTTGCGCCTTGGGCACTCCGCAAACACGCGCATAGAAACGCACCAGTTCGTAACCGCTTAAGTAACGGTAAAAATAAGGCGCCTCCGGCAGGTAGCCGACATTGCGGCGCGACTCCACCTGGTGGCTCGGCACGCCAAAAACCTTCACCTCCCCCACCGTCGCCCCAAGCAACCCGAGGATGATTTTAATCGTCGTGCTCTTTCCTGATCCGTTGGGCCCGAGCAGGCCGAAAACCTGCCCTTTTTCAACCTGAAGCGAGAGGTCGTCCACCGCGCGCAGTTTTACCCCGCGCAGCGTGACGGCGAAATCCTTGGTGAGTCCTTTGATGGAGATGGCGGGGATGGAGGTGTTCATCGAATTTCAAAACCGGAAAACTCAGGGACACGGGACGCCATGACGCGTTCCACGTTTTTCACGAAACCATGCATGCGTTCGCCCACCGCCTGGATGAATCCATCCACCGCAGCGGGTGCGCCCTCGGCTTCGAGCCGCACTCGCCCATCGGCCAAGTTACAAACGAAGCCGGCTACATCAAACTCCTTCGCCACCTGCAAGGCCGCACAGCGGAAACCCACGCCTTGAACGTGTCCTTCAAAAAAAACGATCGCGTGGTTAACGGTGCGGTGCATCGGGTCAGGGTAGGGTCGGTCAACCAATCGTCACGATGAGTGAATTTCAATCCGTAAAACCACCACGCGCCCACAATAAATCCCGCCTTTTCCGTTGCATTTGAATTCGATGAAAGCACCTTCGCCAAAGGTTCACCTTTTCAACTCAAGAATGAGCAACACCAATTCCGAAAACCCCTCCGACAACAACTGGGATGATCGCGGAGAGCTGATCTGGAACGAATTTGATTGGGAGCGCTACCTGCGCCATCAGGACGAAATCGTGCTGCGTTACCTCGCCTTCTACGAACAGATGAGCGCACACCCCGAGCGGCTCGATGAGTCCGCCCGCTTAATGGGCTGGGGCGTGGACGAGTGGACCAGTGATGCCGTGCTCGATGGCGACGACGATGATGATGACGACTCGGCATCTGACCTGGATGAGCTCGACAAAGCCGAGCCCTACACGCTCCACAAAAACCCAATCCACGTCGCATCCCGCGCCATTTTCCTGAGCCTCAAACGGACCTGGGAGCAAGTCGCCGCCGTCCCTGCCAACGTGCCGCCCGCGCTCGTGCTCACCTACTACGCCGCCCTGATGCGCTGCGAAGACCAGGCGATGCAGGCCATCTCAGCGCTCGACTTCGGCGACTACGCCATGGCCATCAGCCTGTTCAAGCGTGCCCTGCGCGACCTGAACGCCACTCTCTCCACTCTCGACCCCGAGCTTTGTCTGCACAGCCGCGCTCT
>CAMDHP010000093.1 GCA_945898185.1 Akkermansia muciniphila
ATCGAAGTCGCCGCCGTGGGTCGTGCTTTGGGCGAGCCAGAGCTGGGCATAGCGTCCGCCGGCGCGCAGGAGGTCGTCGTGTGACCCGCATTCGAGGATGCGGCCGTGGTCGAGCACAACGATCTGGTCGGCGCGGCGGATGGTCGAAAGGCGATGCGCGATCACCAGCGTCGTACGGTCGGCCACAAGGGTCTCGATCGCGGCTTGGATAGCCTGCTCCGTCATCGTGTCCACACTCGCGGTTGCTTCGTCGAGCACCACCAGCGGCGGGTTCTTGAGGATGACGCGCGCGATGGTGAGCCGCTGTTTCTCGCCCTGCGAAAGCCGCACGCCGCGCTCGCCGACCTTCGTCGCCATACCATCGGGTAAAGCGGATACAAAGTCCCACGCCGCCGCGCCGCGCAGCGCGGCCTCCAGGTCGGCGGCGTTCGCTTCGGGGCGGGCGAGGCGGAGGTTTTCGGCAATGGTGCCGTTGAATAAAAAGGGCTCCTGCGCGACCAGACCAATTTGTTGGCGCAGGGTTTCGAGGTCGAGCTCGCGCACGTCGATGCCGCCGATGAACACGCCGCCGGTCGTGACATCGTAGTAGCGCAGCAGGAGATTCGCGATGGTGCTTTTGCCCGCGCCGGTGTGGCCGACGAGCGCGGTGACCTTGCCCGCCGGAAGCGTGAGTGAAAAATCTCTCAGCACCGGCGGACGGCCCGGGTAGGCGTGAGTGATGCCGCGAAACTCCACCGCCGGCACGCCGGACGGAAAGGCCCGCGGCGCAGCGGGCGAGGCGATGCTGACGGGATGGTCGAGGATCTCGAACACGCGGTCGCCGGAAGCGCGGGCGGCGGAGAAAAGGTTGTTCAAGTTGTTCAACTGGCTGACCGGTTGGTAAAGCAGGGCGCAGTAGGCAAAGAAGGCCACGAAGGCGCCGAGCGTGAGTTGATCGTTCATCAAAAAGAGCCCGCCCACGCCGAGCACGGCGACGGCGCCGAGGCTGGAAATGAAATTGGTGCCAGGCCCGTGCAACGACCAGCGGAACATCGCGCGCAGCGTCGCGTCGCCGAGGCCGGAGGCGGCCCGATGAAAGCGGGCGGTCTCGCGGGAGTTGAGTGCGAAGGAGCTGATGAGGCGGTGGCCCTGGATATCTTCGATGAGGAGGGCGTTCATGTCGCCCGAGGCCTCGCGCACGTTTTTCCAGAGTTTGCGGCCAGCGCGGAAATGCACGCGGCCCAGCCAGAGCAGCAGGGGCAGCGGGGCGATGGTGAGCGCGGCAAGCAGCGGGTTTTGCCAGAAGAGCAGGGTGCCAATGCCGAGAATGGTGAGCAGGCTAACGGTGCCTTGCTCGGTGCCGTCGAGAACGACGCGTTCGACGTTTTGGACGTCCTCGGTCACGCGCGAGGCGATCTCTCCGGACTGGCGCTGGTCGTAGTAGGTGACCGGCAGCACGAGCAGCTTGGCGTGCAACGCCGTGCGCAGGTCCAGCAGCACCTTTTGTTCAAGCTGGTTGTTTACGCGAATGCGTAGGGTGTTGAAGGCATCGCGCAGAAAATAGCAGCCGCTGAGCACGGCGACGCCGACGAGCAACAGATCGCGGCGGCCGAGCGCGATCACGTCATCAATGATCCACTGAATGACACGCGGGACGGCGATGAGGAACAGCGTGCTGCCGATCGCCAGCGCGAGGGTGAGCGCGAAGAGACCGGGATAACGAAACAGGTAGGCGGAGACGCGACGGAGAAAAGCCATGGGCACTGCCAACAAGGCCCCGAGTGCGAATAATCGCAAGGAGTCGGCGCGCGGCAGGCGGGAGCCTAGGACTAACCGTGACAATCCGCACCGTCCGTGGTTTTAAACTCCGTCACTTCACGATCATGGCCGCTTCCGCCAAACTCCGTCTCGACGAGCTCCTCGTCGCCCGCGGCCTCGCCCCTACCCGCGCCAAGGCCAAGGCCTACGTCATGGCCGGCCTGGTGCGCACCGGCACCGAGCGCCTCGACAAACCGGGCAAGGAATACCCCACCGACTTCCCGCTCACCCTCGTCCAGATCGACCGCTTCGTCTCCCGTGGTGGCGAAAAACTCCAGGGCTGGCTCGACGCCCACCCGCTCAATCTCGCCGGTGCCCACGTGCTCGATGTCGGTGCCTCCACCGGCGGCTTTACCGATTGCGCGCTGCAGGCAGGAGCCGCATCCGTCGTCTGCCTCGATGTCGGCCGCGCCCAGCTCCACGGCCGCCTGCTCGCCGACCCGCGCGTGACCAATCTCGAACAGGTCAACGCCCGCCACCTCGACCCCGCCATCCTGCCTCGCCGCGAGTTCGATGCGTTGGTGATGGACCTCTCTTTTATCTCGCTCAAAAGCGTGCTCCCCGCCGTCTGGCCCGTGCTCCGCTCTGGTGGCACCCTCGTCGCCCTCGTCAAACCCCAATTCGAGGCCGGCAAAGCCGAGGTGGACAAGGGCCAGGGCATCATCCGCGACCCAGCGGTGCAACAACGCGTGCTCGCCGATGTCACCGCTTTCGCCCTCACCGAGCTGCCAGGTGCGCAACTCATTGCCACGATTGATAGCCCCATCACCGGCACCGACGGCAACCGCGAGTTCCTCCTCGGTCTGCGAAAGGGCTGACCCGACCACTCCCCGCCGATTGGAAATTGGACATTGGTCGCCACCTATTCTACCTAGATAACGAAAATGACGCCCATCCGCCGCCTCGCCTTCGTCGTAAATGCGCAGAAACCCGACGCCCCCGAGCTGGCCGCCGACCTCGTCGCCCTCGCCACCGCCACCGGGGTGTCGGTCAACGTCATCAACACTTATCCCGTCCCTCACGGCTTTTTGGCTGGGTGTGACGCCTGCTGTGTCATCGGGGGCGACGGAACGCTCCTCGGCGTCGCCGCCGCTGCCGCCCGCGCCCAAGTTCCCATCATCGGAGTCAACCGCGGCAGCCTCGGTTTCCTCACCACTTTTTCCGCCGACGATATCCGCGAGTGCTTCCCCACCCTGCTCGCCGGCGACTTCCAGATCACCCACCGCGCCCTGCTCGCCTGCTCCACCAGCGCCGGCCCGAGTGACCTCGCCCTCAACGATGTGCTCATCAAGGCCGAGGTGAATTCCCGCCTGGTCTGCCTCCAGGTCACCGCCGACGGCGAACTCGTCACCGAATACGATTGCGACGGCCTCATCTTTGCCACGCCGACCGGCTCCACCGCCTACAACCTCTCCGCCGGCGGCCCGTTAATCCACCCGTCCGCCGAGGTCATCGCGCTGACCCCGATCTGCCCGCACACCTTGAGCAACCGTTCTATCATCCTGCGAGCCGGGGTGAAACTCGCCGTGCGCAACCTCAGCGCCGACTCCACCCTGCTCGTGACCTGCGACGGCCAGCGCGGCCTGCGCGTCGCCGGGCGCGAGCCGATCACGATCACGCTCGCCCCCGAGCGCCTGCCGCTCGTGCAACGTCGGGACTACGCCCACTTCGCCGTGGTGCGCAGCAAACTCAACTGGAGCGGTGCCGTCGCCACTCGCGAAAAAGCCTGATTGCGGACCGCGCGGGAACCCGTTTAGCTGCCGCGCCAAATCCACCTGGAGCACAAATCCTGCCCGTCGCTGCGCTCAGGGCTTCATCATCATCATGTCCTCGCCTTCTTTGACCGGGGCGGCGGGAGCAGTCATCGCATCACCCATCATCATGTCGGCGGGCTTCTCGATTTGAGCTCCACGCGGAGCGGTCGGAGCGGCATCGGCTTTCGTTTTAGCCGCCATCTCGACCTCGGCTTCAGCTTTCAGTTCGGCGGCCTCTTTCTCCATCCGCACCTTCATCTTGGCGGCATCCGCCTCGGTGCGTTCCGCCGCCATGGCGAGCTTGGCGGCGGCGCCTTCGGCGGCGTCGATCTTGCCGTCTTTGTTGGTGTCGAAACGGGCGACCAACTCGGCGCGCCGCGCGGCGTCTTTCGCACGGCGTTGCGCTTTCTCCGCCTCCCACTTTGCGCGCTCGGCGTCATCGAGTTTGCCGTCTTTGTTTCTATCAAAGCGCTGCAGGACGCTCGGCGGCACCTCCGCCTTGGGCGGAGCATCCGCCGCACGAAGGCCGGCCGCACTTGCAAAAACCAGACCAGCAGTGAGCAAAGGCAGCCAAGAGACGGGAGACGGGGTATTCATAGTGCTGGAAAAACTGAACGCCCCCGCGCTCTCAGGCAAGCACCGCTCAAGCCGGACGCACAACGAGGCGCTGGCGGCGGCTCACCGCGAGGTAGTCCCGCACAAAGGCACGCAACACCGGCACCGTCACCGCCGCGAGGCGGGCGTCCCAGTCAGCATAGGTCTCCAGCGGCAAACCAAAGAGCGTGCGCACCGCAGCCTCGCCAGCGCGGGCCGCGTTGGTCTGCAAACGCATCCGGCGCGAGGCCTGCAAACGCGTGATCGCGCGCGCCAGCTCTTCCTCCTCGATGTTGCCCGCCGCGAGTCGCTTCAGCTCGGCTTCGAACTCGCCGAGCACCTCGTCTTCCTTGCCCGGCTGCGTGCCGGCGTAGAGGTAGAACATGCCGTCATCCAATCCGACCACGCGGGACGCACTCACGAAGTAGGCCAGGCCTTTCTCCTCCCGCACCCGCTCGAACAGCCGCGACGCCATACCGCTCAAAATCTCGTGTAACACCGCCGCCGCCGTGTCGTCCGCCGCCAGCGCACCAGGGCCAGGGAAGGCGTCGAACACCAGCGCCTGGTTGCAGGCGCGCGTGTGCGCGTGCGTCGCTTTTTTCGCCGGGGCGTGCCGGGCCGGACGCGTCGACGCCACGCCGCGCGGCAGTTTTCCCAGCCAGCGCGTGAGCAGCGGCACGAAGGTGCGTTCGTCAAAATCACCCGCCACCGCCACGACCACGTTGCCGCCGAGCGCGAGGCGTTTCCAAAGCGCGCGCAGGTCGCCCGGCTTGAGCGCTTTCACTCCCGCCGGATCGCCGTGGGCGTCGAGCGCCAGCGCATGCGCTCCGAAAAACTTCGCCCGCGCCATGCGGTGGCCCGCGCTCACCACGTCGTCCTCGTCTTGCTGGAGGCTCGCCAGCTCGGCCTCCTGCTCGACCGCAAAGGTGCGCGCCGCGAAGGCGGGCGCGAGCACCGCCTGCGACAACAACTCGGACGCCAGCTCGGCGTCACTTGGCAACACTTCGACGGCGAGGCCGATGGTGTTGTTGCCCGCTGAGCCGCTGAAGGAGCCGCCCACCGCCTCGATCGCTTCCGCCACCTCGGCGGCACTGCGTTGACGGGTGTCCTTGGTGAGCATGGTCGCGAGCAGCGCGCTCGCGCCGCGTTTGCCGGCGGTCTCGAAAAGCGGACCGCCTTCGCACATGAGCTGGACGTGTAAATTCGGCTGTCGGTCGTCGCGGCGCAGGAGCAGGCGCACCCCGTTGGGCAGGGTGCGGAGTTTCCAGTCCTCTCCGCGCGGGGCGAAGGCGGCGGAGGCCTTGGGCGCGAGGGCAGGCTTCGCCACCGGGTCGAGCGAGACGGTGTTCTCGCGTTGCGGCACCAGCCACTCGCGCAACACGCGGCGCAGGTCGGCGGGCGTGGCGGCGGAGACACGCGAGAACCAGGTGCGGCTAAAATCGAGGTCGCCCGCCACCACTTCGGCGGAGCCGAGACGTGACGCGCGGCGCGAGGTGGTCTTGCGTCCACCGATCTCGCCGACGACGAGCTGGCGCACAGCGCGGACGAGCGCGGGGCGAGTAAAACCCTTCTCCGCGAGGCGCGCCAGCTCGGCGCGCACGGCCTTCTCGGCGGCGTCGCGTTTGTCAGGATCGGTAGTGAAAAACACCGCGAAGAGTCCCGCCGGACCGGGGCTCCAGTGGTGCGCGTCGATGCTGTGCACAAGACGGAGTTTTTCGCGAAGCATCTGCCAGAGAGGGGAGCTGTCGCCGTAGCCGATGACGATTGCGAGCAGGTCGAGCAGCGGCGCGTCGGGGTGAGTCATGGGCACGCCGGGCCAGGCGAGGGCGACGCGGCTCTGCTCGACCTCGGCAGTATCGCGACGCAGGCGCGGGGCGAGTTGGTTGGACTCGGTGGGTTGATAAACCGGCGCGAGGCGGCGACGGGGCACGGAGCCGAAGTGTTTCTCAACTGAGACGCGCGCGGCGGCGGGATCAATGTCGCCTGCGATCACGACCACGAGGTTGTTGGGTGCGTAGCGTTCGCGGTAATACGCCATGAGTTCGTCGCGGGTGACGGCGGAGAACACCGCTTGGTGGCCGATGACCGGCTCGCGCAGCGGATGATCGCGAAACACGGTGCGGGCGAGCGCATCCCAATGGCGGCGGTCGTGGTCGTCCTCTCCCATCGCAATCTCGCGCAGGATGACGTCGCGCTCCCGCGTTACCTCGTCGGCGGGCAGGGTGCTATGCAGCGTCATGTCGGCGAGCAGATCGACCGCGACCTCCAAGTGCGCGGCGGGCAGATCGATGTAGTAAACGGTGCGGTCGTAGGTGGTGTAAGCGTTGATGCTGCCGCCGTGGGCCTGCACCGTCGCGGAGATCTCGCGGCCCACGCGGCGGGTTGTTCCCTTGAAGAGCAGATGTTCGAGGTAATGCGAGAGGCCGGCCCCGAGCATCGCGCCCTCGTGCTGGCTGCCGGTCTTGACCCAAACCTGCACGGAGACAACCGGCGCGGCGTCGTCGGGCTGCACGAGCAAAGTGAGACCGTTGAGTAATTCGGTGCGGACGACGGGCTGAGCCCAGATACGTTCGAGGAGGCGGCGGTCAGCGGGGGCGAGCAGGGAAGGCATTGGAACTCACCTTGCGCAGCCGGTCGCTCTTGACCAACGCAGAATTCAGAAAAGCGCAGGCAGTAAAGCCTGTGGGACCACTCCGCCAAATGCCACCCAAGGACGGCCGTTTGCAGGGCAACGGCCACTCCACGATTCATCGCCTCGGGCGATCCCATCGTCACCCGCGAACGTAAATTTCATCCACTCGGAATGCACCCACTCGCCGAAAGCCCTTCGGCTCGAGGAGCTGAGCGTAGTCGTGGGTATAATAGTTGTTCTCGACCGAGATTACCCGCACCGGCGTCGCATTAAAATTGATCGTTCTCAAAATATCCAGCTCTCCACCCTCCGTGTCCAAGCTTAAGAAATCCACCTCACGGATCGAAAAGCGTGCCAAGGCATCAGCCCAACGAACACACTCGACCTCAATTTCTCGCACCGCCCCTCGCCCAGAGCGGTGAATCGACCGATCAATCCTGCGCCTGTGTCGCCGATCCATTTTACCACTCAAACCAGAATACATAGGTTCTTCGACGTTTCCAGTGGGTGGCTTTCGGCATGGGCTCGAAATTGGCTCAGGTCGCAGCGGATAGAAAGGGTCCGGGGAGCACACCCGTCCCGGGTGTCGGCTTGGGCGTCCCGCCCAGGCCACAACCGAGAAGAGGCTTCGGCGGGACGCCGAACCCAGCCCGCGGGACGCGGGCGCTCCCCGGATCAACGGAAGCACATGCCCCACAGCGCTGCACGAGCAGTGAGCGTCGAGCGCCTACCCACTGGAAACGTCGAAGAACCAATACATATAGCACAACGTGCTGGCTTGTCGCAGCAAATGGTGAGCTATGTGGAAAGAGGTTTACGCGGCCCAACGCTCGATCCCGTGCTTCGCCTCGGTTATACGATAAACGTGAACCCGACCGATCTTATTAATCGCGCGATAAGGGAAACCCAAACGATACCACTCCGAGGCGCCAAACGACGGGAGTCAGGCCGCTAGATGCGGGATCCACGAAGCCCGGTTTAGTCCGCGCAACAACGAACCCGGGTGCGCGTTAGCCTGCAAGACGGCGCAGGGGCAGGACTCCTCAAGGATAAAACCCAAGGCGTCGCCGGTTAACTTTAAAGGACCAAAATCAGGGACCGGACAAGATAGTTGCCCAGTAATCCGAGAAAAAAAACGCGATACGGAACACAGGGCTCCTTCGCCAAATTCAACCGAACGACGGCGTCGCCTCACGCCGGAAACTAAACCTGGCGAGGCTCGATCGAGCGGGTGCAGTCCAGAATTGCCGATCCCGCCCGCTCTTTTTACTAAGAAGCCCGACATGATCATCGTTCGACTCTTTGCGGGGCTGGGAAACCAGATGTTTCAGTATGCGGC
>CAMDHP010000094.1 GCA_945898185.1 Akkermansia muciniphila
ATGCGGAACTGGGTTGAGCCACTCGTCTGCCGGAAGCGAATACGCAAGTTGGCGGTTGCAGGAATGCTGCCCGTGGGCGAAATCAAAAGCCATGTGGTAGTCCCAGTTCCAGTAGGACGACTGTAAGTCAGGGGAATGTAAGAGCCGCCGTCGGAACTAGTTTCTACAACCAATTCATTGTTAGCAGTTGCCGAGTTTTTGTTGTGGCCGAAAGAAAGAGCCAGATTTGAGTAACCAATCGTGTTGATTCCTGAGATTTCGAAGTAGGCGCCGACTGTTGGAAGAATGTAGATGTTTCCCCCACCAGACGCTCCAGCATAGGTAGTGGAGGGCAGAGTAGAGCGGGCGTCAGTGGTGCCGGAGAAAGTCAAATTACCGTTCTGAAATACATTTTCCGCAATCGCGGTTGTTGCACTCGGCGTGCCCATATTCTCGGTGAAAATTGTCCCATTTCCGCCTCCCCCGCCACCGCCGCTGGCGGCGGTGATGGTGAGCGCGAGCGTGGCGTTGCCGCTGCCGGTGGCGTTGGTCGCGGTGAGGGTGACGGTTGAGTTACCCGCCGCCACCGGTGTGCCGGAAATGAGGCCGGTGGTCGTGTTCCCGCTCAGGCCGGCGGGAAGGCCGCTCGCGCCGAAGGAGGTCGGCGTGTTGGTCGCGGCGATCTGGTAGGTGAAAGGCTGCCCCGTGACGCCGCTGGCGGTGGTGGCGCTGTAGATCGAGGGCACCGTCGGCACGGTCGTGGAGGGAATCAAAAAATCCCGCACCACCGCCATGTGCTGCATGTTGGTTGCCCCGCTATCACCAGCCAGCACCGGCGAGGGCAGCGGGGAATACACCCGGCTGTCGAAGACGAGGCCGTTGGTAAAGGAGTTCGAGCCGAGGACGACGGAGGTGCGCACGGCGTGGAGATCGGTGTCGGCCAGCACCCAGTCGTAGGGTTTGCTGCGGCTGGCGTTGGTGCCGCCGTTGCCTGCTTGATCCACCGGGTAGGGGCCGCTGGTGGTGAAGTAGGAGGAGAGCGTGTTCAGGCAGGACTCGGTGCGGCTGTCGGTGTTGAAATCGCCGCCCAGCGTCACGTAGTCGGAGGCGGGAATGCCTTGGGCCGCGATGTAGTTGAGGATCTGCGACGCCTGGGAATTTCGATCACCCGCGTTGGAAGTGAGGAAATGCACGCTGATCGCCCAGAGATCTTTCGTGCCCGGTATGTCAATCCGCGCCCACATAAACTTGCGGTTGCTGACGGCCGAGTCCGTCCAAGCCCCAGAAGCGAGAATGGGATAACGGCTCACCACGCCATTAGGAATCTGGACGGAAACCGGCTCGCGCACAAAAGAAAAGGTCGGGCCGAAATTCACATCCACCCACGAGCGGAAGTTTGCCGGCGTATTGTTGAGGTAATTAAACTCCTGCACCAAAACGATGTCGGGCTTGAGTCCCTGAAGAATGCGCGCGCCCTCGCCCAGATCGTAGTTCTGGCCGTTGCCGCTAGTGAGGTTGGCCGCTACGATGCGGATTCGCTCGTCCGCCAAAAGCGGCGAAACCAGACACGCGGAAAAGGCTGCCGCTAGCAGACAAAACAGAAGCCGAAAAAGGTGAACGGGCCTCACTATTAAATAATCATGTAGGCCAAGACAGACGCCAAACCAAGCCATGAATGAAAAATATAAAATAGTTAACAAATAGGTAATTAATGCCATTATTTGGGCTCTTCGAAGTTTTGAGCAGGTATCTGGTGCGTTCGGAGTCCGCTCTGACGACGCGAAAGCAGGGAGCCCTTTCGTCTCCTTTCCGCTTCGCGGGGAGCGCCATGCGAACCGATTTCCAGCACGGGTCGCATGGCGCTCCCCGCTGCCTTAATGATCAGAGCTCACGCTAAAAACGTATATGTTACAGGGAAACCGCCGGAGAATGGCCGCAAAAAGGCTCAAAATGCGCAAAAACGAGCCTTCTTTTTTGCGACTTTTGCGACTTTTTGCGGCCAATTTCTGATTTTTAGCGAGGTAGAACTTAGGGCCCCACGAAACGCCCCGCATCCCGCGATCGCCGCCCGTGCGGTCGAGCTCGTTGGGCCAACATATCATGAATTCCAGATATGTTGATATTTAACTTGCCCACCGGCGCTGAACGAACTTTCTAAGCGGTTCCCAACCATATCATGTCCCAAACCTTTGTTTTCTCATCTGAATCCGTCGGCGAAGGCCACCCAGACAAGGTCGCCGACCTTATTTCAGACAGCATCCTCGATGCTTGTCTCGCCTTCGATCCGAAGTCCCGCGTCGCCTGCGAGACTTTCGTAAAGTCCAACGTCGTCGTCGTCGGCGGCGAGATTACCATTCCAAAACTTCAGGATAAAAAGACCGGCAAGACCAAGCCCATTGACGAGGCTTTTAACGTCGAGAAGGTCATCCGCGATGCCATCCGCCACATCGGCTACGTGAATGACGATGATGTCTTCCACGCGGACACCGTATTCATTAACAACTACCTCACCGCCCAGTCCGCCGACATCGCGCAGGGCGTGGACGCCAAAAAGGCCGCCGGCAAAAAAACCGCCGAACAAGGCGCAGGCGACCAAGGCCTCATGTTCGGCTTCGCCGCCGACGAGACCGACGAGCTCATGCCCGCGCCGATCATCTTTGCCCATCGCCTCGGCCGCGAGCTTACCGCCATTCGCAAGGGCCAGCGCAAGGTCAAGGCGCTCTGGCTCCGCCCCGACGCCAAATCTCAGGTCTCCGTCCGCTACGTGAACGGCGTCGCCACCGAGATCGTCAACGTCGTCATCTCCACCCAGCACACCGCCAACGTCGCCCACTCCGAGATTGAGGAGTTCCTCATCAAGAACGTCATCAAGAAGGTCCTCCCCGCCAAGCTGCTCAACGCCAAGACCGAGTATCTCATCAACCCCACCGGCAAGGTCGTCATCGGCGGCCCGCAGGGCGACTCCGGTCTCACCGGCCGCAAGATCATCGTGGACTCCTACGGTGGTTGGGGCCGCCACGGTGGAGGCGCCTTCTCCGGCAAAGATCCCTCCAAGGTTGACCGCTCCGCCGCCTACATGGGCCGCTGGGTCGCAAAAAACATCGTCGCCGCCAAGCTCGCCAAACAGTGCGAGGTCCAGTTCGCCTATGCCATCGGCCACCCGAAACCCGTGAGCGTCTACGTGAATACCTTCGGCACCGGCACCGTATCCGACGAGCTCATCACCGAGGCCATCCAGCAGGTGTTCTCCTTTAAACCCGCCGATATCGTGCAGCAGCTCGATCTGCTCCGCCCGATCTACCGCGAGACCACCAACTACGGCCACTTCGGTAAGTCTGACCTCCCTTGGGAGCAGACCACCAAGGTCGCCGCCCTTCAGGCCGCCGTCAAAAAGCTCTCCAAGTAACAACTCCAGTTCGCCGGTTCGCTCCGGCGACCAGTCCTCCGCCGCGGTTACCCCACCATTGGAACCGCGGCGATTTTGTATCCGTATTTTTCCGACAACATAAAAAACCAACGCCACCTCTCACCATGAGCAACGCCAACGTCCCCCCGCCCTTCACTCCCGGTTCCGACTTCCATGTCGCCGATATCAAACTCGCCGACTGGGGCCGCAAAGAGATCTCCATCGCCGAGCACGAAATGCCCGGCCTGATCTCCATTCGTAAAAAATTCGGCCCGTCCAAGCCCCTCGCAGGCGTCCGTATCACCGGCTCGCTGCACATGACGATTCAGACCGCCGTGCTCATTGAAACGCTCACCGCCCTCGGCGCCACCGTCCGCTGGGCCTCGTGTAACATTTTCTCGACCCAGGACCACGCCGCCGCCGCCATCGCTGCCACTGGCGTGCCCGTCTTCGCCTGGAAGGGCGAGACGCTCGAACAGTATTGGGACCTCACCTGGAAAGCCATTGTCGGCCCCGACGGTCTCGGGCCACAGCTCGTCGTTGATGACGGCGGCGATGTTACTCTCCTCCTCCACAAGGGCTTCGAGCTTGAGAACGGCAGCCCTTGGATCAGCACCCCTTCCGGTTCCCACGAGGAACAGGTCATCAAGGATCTCCTCAAAAAGATCCACGCCGCCGACAAGGGAATCTTCACCCGCCTGAAGTCCGCCTGGCGCGGCGTCTCCGAGGAGACAACCACCGGCGTGCATCGCCTCTACCAGCTCCACGAGCAGGGCAAGCTCCTCGTTCCCGCCATCAATGTGAACGACTCCGTCACCAAGTCGAAATTCGACAACCTCTATGGCTGCCGCGAGTCCCTCGCCGACGGTCTCAAGCGCGCCACCGACGTAATGATCGCCGGCAAATGCGCCTTCGTGGCCGGCTACGGCGACGTTGGCAAGGGTTCCGCCTTCTCCCTCAAGGGCTTCGGCGCCCGCGTTATCGTTTCCGAGATCGACCCGATCAACGCCCTTCAGTGCTCGATGGAAGGCTTCGAGGTCAACACCCTCGAGAGCACCCTCGGCAAGGCTGACATCTACGTCACCACCACTGGCAACAAAGACATCATCACCCTCGAGCAAATGATGCAAATGAAGGATCAGGCCATCGTCTGTAACATCGGCCACTTCGACAACGAGATCCAAGTGGACCGCCTCAAGACCGCGCCCGGCGTGAAGCACGTTAACATCAAGCCCGGCTACGACTCCTACACCTTCCCCGCCGGCAACACGATCTACATGCTCGCCGAAGGCCGCCTCGTGAACCTCGGCTGCGCCACCGGTCACCCCTCGTTCGTGATGTCCACCAGCTTCTCCAACCAGACGCTCGCGCAGATTGATCTCTGGAAGAACAAAGACAACTACGCCGTCGGCGTGTATCGCTTGCCCAAGCATCTAGACGAAGAAGTCGCCCGCCTCCATCTCGAGCGCATCGGCGTCGTTCTCACCAAGCTCACCACCAGCCAAGCCGAGTATCTCGGCGTCCCGGTCGAAGGCCCCTACAAGCCCGAGCACTACCGCTACTGAGCAACTCGGGGCGTGGAACGCGCCTCCATCGCTCCCGCCGCACGCGGCAATCCCTCAGGCCGGCCCATTCTCGGGCCGGCCTTTCTGTTGCTGAGCCCGTCCGAGGATTCACGCGACCGTTTCTGCGATCACGTGGCCGCGACACTCGTTACGATCAGCCGGCAACAGATGACCAGCGACTGGGTTTTCCTTCCATGCCCCGCTGCGCTAAACCATCCGAGGCGAGGTCCGAGGCGAGGCCAGCGTTGACCGCCCCCCTCGCCCGGGTATTTGATTCTCGTTTTGCCGCCATGCCGCTCCTCCCTTTCACCAGCCGCCTCATCGCCGATGTCGGCATCTCCCTCGGCGACGAGGGCAAAGGCCGCCTCATCCCCGAGGTCGTGCATGAGCTCGCCGGCTCCCCCCACCCCGTCACCGTCGTCTTGAAGGTCAATGGCGGCGCCAACTCCGGCCACACCGCCGCCGGCATCAAACTCAACCTGCTCCCCTCCGGAGTCGTTGAAAAAGAGATCCCCACCCTCGCGATCGGCGCCGGCGTAGTCGCTGATCCGCGCAAGGCCTGGTGGGAAGCCCTCCCGCTCGAGCGCAAGGGCTACAACGTCCTCGCCCGCCTCGTAATCGACGAGCGCTCCATGGTCTCCGACCTCTCCCACCGCCTGCTCGACCTCGCCTGGGAAGACTACCGCGAAAAGGTCCTCGCCGAGGAGCCGCGCGGCTCCACCGGCCGCGGCATCACCCCTGCCTACGCCGACGAGGTCGGCCAATGGCAGATCACTTACGCCGATTTCCTCGGCTCCCGCGAAGACTACGCCCGCAAACTCGCGCAACGCGCCGACCGCGCCTTGCGCACCATCCAACACGTCTGCCAGGTCTCACCCGAGACCTTTTCCGGCTTCTTCGATAAACTCTCCCAAGCCGAGCTCCGCGCCAACGCCGAGGCCCTCGAGCTCGGTGTGTTCACCGCCGACGAATTCGATTTCCTCCGCTTCCGCGGCACCGCTCCTTTTACCCTGAACCTCGAAGCGCTCACCGAGACCTACTGGCAGGCCGGCCAGCGCCTCGCCAAAAACATCGGCGAGGTCCGCGAACTCGTCCTGCGCGAGCTCCACGCCGGCCACACCATCATTGGCGAATTTGGCCAGGCCTACTGGCTCGATAAACGCCACGGCTACTCGCCCAACGTCACTGCCTCGCACACTTTCACGCCCGAGTTCTTCGAGAGCGCCGGCATCCCGGTGCAGACCATCCACACCTTCGGCGTCGCCAAGGCCTACGACACCAAGGTCGGCACCCACGTCTTCCTTACCCAGATGGACGACGCCCACCCGCTCGCCATCCTTTTAAAGCGCCTCGAATTCGGCACCAGCACCGGCCGCCAGCGCATGGTCGGCTGGTATGACGCCGTGGAAAAAGGCGACGCCCTCCGCTACGGCGGTTTTCAGGACGTGATGATCAACAAGCTCGACGCCCTCAGCCACCGCGCCGACTGGAACTCCGAACTCCTCATCGCCGTCGCCTACGAGGACTCCGACGGCAAGCGCTACCACCACGTCCCGCGCAACGACGCCATCCGCAAGACCCTCCGTCCCGTTTACGAAAAGTATGCCGGCTGGACCGAGGATATTTCCAACGTGCGCCACTTCGCCGACCTCCCCGTCAACGCCCGCAAATACGTCGGCGGCATGGTGCGCTCGATACTCGCCGTCGCCTACCACGGCGACCGCTGGCCGCACGAGAGCCGCCTGCCGAATCTGCGTTACTTGGGAGTCGGCCCCGAACCCTCCCAAATCATCAAGGACGTGCCGCCCACTTCCGAGTTGATCCGGCTGGCCTGAAGGATCCCGGGCCTCACCTCGCGTGAGGCCGCTCCGTCGCCGGCTTCTCGCACCGCCCTCCCGGACGGCTCGACACAAGGTCAGGCACTACTCAGGCACTTCCCGGCTCCGCCTTCCTAAAAATCCTGCAAACGTCCCTCACCCGCGCCGCGCTCGGGCTCAAGTCGCGCCAGGACTTCGCCGAGCAGGTAGATTGAGCCCGTCAACACCAACACGTCCTCCGGTCCGCCCGCCGTGCATACCCCGGGACGCGGGAAAAGCTCCTCAACCGTCCCGCGCCCCAGCCCGCCGCCTCCCGCCCCAAACGCCGCCGGCACCAGCGCCTCCAACTCCTCGAAGGTGCTCGCCCTTTCCTGCTGCGGTCGCACCAGATGGATCTCCCGCACATGCCGCGCCAGCGCCGCCAAGAGCGGCCTTGCTCTCGCCGTGCCGAGCACGCCCGTGATCGCCACGGGCCGCCTCCCCGTCTCGGCCACTAACCGCGCCAACAATCCATCCAACACCTCCGCGCCCTCGGGATTGTGCGAGGCATCAAGCACAAGGAGTCGTCCGTCCGCGAGCCGGGTGCGTTGCCAGCGCCCGGGCCAGCTTACCGTGGCCAGACCCGCCGCGATGTGCGCCTCGGTGAGGCCAAACTTCGCCGCCACCGTGCGCGCGACGAGCGTCGCCGTCGCCGCATTGCAGTGCTGGTATTCACCTTCCAAGGCGGAACGGGGATAACTCCCAATGTCGTCACCAAAAACTTCACGCACACTCGCCAACGCCGCGCCGCGCTCCGCCGCCACCGCTCGGACCACCGCCTCGGCCTCGGGCGGCAGACGCCCCATCACCACCGGCACTCCCGGTTTGATGATGCCCGCTTTTTCGCCCGCGATTGCCGCAAGCGTATGCCCGAGCAGCTCGCAGTGATCGAGCCCGATGGAGGTGATGACGCTCACTTCCGGCGTCACGATGTTGGTCGCGTCGAGCCGTCCGCCAAGTCCGACCTCAATCACCGCCGCCGTGCAGCCGCGCCGCGCGAACTGCAAAAACGCCATCGCGGTCATGAACTCAAAGAAGCTCGGCCCCCAGTCCGGTTTCGCCGCCTCCAATCGCTCCGCTAGCGGCATAAGTTCCCGCGTGTAGGCCATGATCTCCGCATAGCTCAGCGCCATGCCGTCCACCTGCACACGCTCGCCCAGCCGCACCAGGTGCGGGGACGTGTAGAGCCCGGTGCGATGCCCCGCCGCACGCAGAACCGCCGCGACCATCGCAGC
>CAMDHP010000095.1 GCA_945898185.1 Akkermansia muciniphila
TACCTAGGACGCAGATCGGCGCGGGCACAAAAAAACCGCCTCGAAAATCGAGGCGGTTTTGAAAGGAGGCGAAGAGCAGGACGTGGATCCCACTCCAGCGTCTTAGCGCTTGGAGAACTGGAAGCGCTTGCGGGCACCGGGCTGGCCGGGCTTTTTGCGCTCTTTCTCGCGGGGGTCGCGCATGAGGTGGCCGGCCTTCTTGAGGGCGGGACGCAGCTCGGGGTTCATGCGCTGGAGGGCGCGGGCGATCCCGTGAGCAACTGCGCCGGCCTGGCCGGTAACACCGCCGCCGGCGACATTGACCTCGACGTCAATCTTGTCCTTGAGCTCGACGGTGAGGAGGGGACGGTAAGCCTGCTTGGCGAAATTCTCGTGGGAGAAGTAGGCCTCGAAGTCACGACCGTTGGCGACAAGTTTGCCGGAGCCTTCGGTGATACGGACGCGGGCGGTGGCGGTCTTGCGACGGCCGGTGCCAATGAAAACAATTTTTTCGACGCTCATGGGAGATTTTTAGCGGACAGAGATTTTGACGGGGTTCTGCGCCTCGTGGGTGTGGGTGGGGCCGGCGAAGACGCGCAGCTTGGTGAGCATATCGCGAGCGATACGATTCTTGGGCAGCATGCCTTTAACTGCGTGTTCGATAATGAACTCGGGGTTACGATCGCGCTGCTGCTGCATGGTGCGGTAGCTCTCGCCGCCGACGAAGCCGGAGAAGAACATATACTTGTTCTGGTCTTCCTTCTTGCCGGTGAGGATGACCTTCTCGGCGTTGATGATGACGACGAAGTCGCCGGTATCAACGGAGGGAGTGTAGGAAGCCTTGTGACGGCCGCGGATAAGGTTGGCGGCTTTGACTGCGAGACGACCTAGGACTTCGCCTTGGGCATCTATGAGATGCCATTTGGCGTCCACTGTCTCTTTCTTGGCGAGATACGTTTTCATGAGAAAAGAGTTGAGTGAGGCAATTGCAGGCCAGCCCTGTCAACCCCTCATTTGCACTTGTGAATAAAAAACCTGCCCCCCGCGTGAGCGGTGGCGGGTTGGGAATCTTTTTCTTCGACGTTAAACGGGAGGCTTAGAAGCCGATGGAGAGGCCGAGGGAGTAGGTGAACTCAGCGCCGCCGTTGATAGCGTCCTCGTTCACATCGGTGTATTTCACGCCGACGGTAAGGGTGGCGTTCTCGGAGACCCTGTAGGGAACGGCGACGCCAAGACCCCAGTAGGTGTAATTATCAGCAATGTTCGCGGTAGGGGACTCAAAACCGTCGCCACTCACGTAACCAAGGTTAGCGGAGAAGTCGAGGGAGGTGCCGATGGACTCAACCGGAATGCTGTAGCCAAGGGAACCTTCGACGGTGGCGTCCTCGATCTGGAGGTTGTAGTAATAATAGAGGCCAAGGTTAAAGCCGGCGACCTTGGTGTTAGCGCCGATGAAGGGCTCGAAGGTCGAGAACTCAGAGGCGGGCGTGTAGTGGTAGTAGGTCAGGCCGGCGTCCAGCGAAATGGTCTCGTTGACTGCGAGGGAGTAACCAGCGTAAACGTCGATTTCGTCATTGGTGGATTGCTCCGAAAAGGAGCCCCAAACACCGGCGTAGAAATCGCCATACTTGGCTTCTAGGGAAGGCTGAAAGGAATAATCACCAAGCTCCTTACCGCGAAAAATGTATTCCGAAACGATGGTGTTATCGAGGGTGAACGAGACGGCGTTGGCTTCGGCGGCATAGACGGCAGAGCCAGCGCCAATCACGGCGAGGGCGAGGATGGTCTTCTTGATCATGGTAGTTTGGGTTTGGTTGTTTGTCGCACCTTACGACGGTTACCTGTTGAAGGACCGCACTTAAAAAAGCAAGTTTCGTTCCGAGCGCGCCAAGAGCAGCACCCGAAACCGCCACTCCGTCCGCTTCCCCCGTGGAGCATGGATTCCGGGTATCCGAATGAAGGTCGCCTTGCCCTTGGTGAAAACTGCGTTTTACCCTCTCCCCATGTCGAACCGTCGCTTTTCCCTGCTCGTTGCCTTTTCAGGCTTGTCTGGCTTTAGCGCCGTGACGCTGGGTGCCCTTGGCGCGCACGCACTCCATGCAACTTTAACCGAGCGCCAGACTCTGGGCTCGTGGCAAACCGCAGCCACTTATCATCTTATCCATTCAGTCGCTGCTCTCGCCTTGCTGCTCTGGGCGCAACAGGAAACGGTCACTCGTGCACGCCTAATGCGTCGCATAAGCGCCTTCTGGCTGGTCGGCTGCCTGCTTTTTTCCGGCTCGATTTACGGTCTCGCCTTGGGTGGTCCGCGCTTACTCGGCCCGATCACTCCCCTGGGCGGGCTGGCGTTCTTGGCTGGGTGGACCGGCGTGGTTTGGCTGGCATTTAAGCAATTACCTAAACCGGATTCGGGCACCTGACCCACGCTCAGCTGGAACATCCCGATGCAGCTTCCGCCCGAACTCCTCCCGGTCCTCGATGCCATCCGCAGGGTCGGACGTGCCCGTCTCGTCGGCGGGTGCGTGCGCGACTGGCTGCTCGGCCTCGACCCCAAGGACTTTGACATCGAGGTCGCGGGCACCTCGTTCGACTCACTTCTCGGTGTGCTCGCCCCCCTGGGGTCCACTGATATCGTGGGCCGCAGCTTCGGCGTGATTAAACTCCGCCTCCGCTCCGGCACCGAATACGACATCTCTTTACCGCGCCGCGAATCCAAGACCGGCGCCGGCCACCGCGGCTTCGCCGTCGCGCCCGACCCCACCCTGAGCGACGCCGACGCCGCCTCCCGCCGCGATTTTACCCTCAACGCCATCGCGTGGGACCCCGCAGTCCGCGAGCTGATTGACCCTTTGGGCGGCGAGGCCGATCTCCGCGACCGCCGCCTGCGCCACATCGGGCCCGCCTTCGTTGAGGATCCGCTTCGCGTCTTGCGCGCCATGCAACTGGCCGCCCGCTTCGACCTCACACTCGACCCTGCGACCGCCGCGCTTTGCCGCAATATCGCACCGTCCTTCGCTGAACTTCCGGTGGAACGCATCTGGCACGAATGGGCCAAATGGGCCGAAAAATCCGCCGCCCCGCGCGGCCGGCCTTCCGCCGGCCTGCGCGTGCTCGCAGACACCGGCTGGCTCGCCCATTTCCCTGAACTCGCCGCCCTCGACGGGTGCCCCCAAGACCCCGTTTGGCACCCCGAGGGCGATGTGTTTACCCACACCGGTTACTGCTGCGACGCACTTGCACGCGACCCCGAATGGCTCAACTCCCCCCCGCGCCGCCGCCGCCTTCTCATGTTCGCCGTGCTGCTCCACGATGTCGGCAAGCCGGCCTGCACCCGCCAGGAAACCAAGGCCGACTCCCCCGCCCTCCGCTGGATCAGTCCCGGCCACGAACCCGCCGGCGTCGCACCCGCCGAGACCTTCCTTCGCCGCATCGGCGCGCCCCACGACCACGCGCCCGCCATTACCCCGCTCATCGCCAACCACATGGTCCACCACCACGGCGGTCCAACCGGCCTCGGCCCCGCCGCCATACGCCGTCTTGCCCGCCGCCTCGCCCCCGCGACCATTGATGAGCTCGCCCTCGTGATGCGCGCCGACAGCGAAGGCCGCCCTCCCCTTCACTCTCCCGAAACCCTCGCCTTGATCGCCTCGCTCCGCGCCCACGCCACCGACCTCACCCTCGCCGACGCCGCTCCTCGCGCCCTTCTCCAAGGCCGCCACTTGATCGCCGCCGGCCTTGCTCCCGGCCCGGAATTCAAGGCCCTGCTCGCCGCCGCCTTCGAGGCACAGCTCGACGGCGCTTTCAACGTTGAAGTAGGCGCACTTCTCTGGCTGAGAGATTATTTGCCGAAATCTCCCGACGCCTCCCCCTCGGCACCCGCCGCCTAATTTCCTCCATTTTAAACTTTCCCTTCCCTGTTCCTTTCATGCCCTCCCAACTCGACCAGCTCAAACAGTTCACCGTCGTCGTCGCCGATACCGGCGATTTCCAAAGCATGAGGGCCTTCGCCCCGCGTGATGCGACCACCAACCCCTCTCTCATCCTCAAGGCCGCCGCCATGCCCGAGTATGCCGCCCTGCTCGACAAGGCCATCGCCGACGCCGGTGCCGACGCACGCCTAGACCAAGTCATTGATCGCCTGCTCGTCGTCTTCGGCCTCGATATCCTCAAAATTGTCCCCGGTCGCGTCTCCTCCGAGGTGGACGCGCGTCTTTCCTTCGACACCGCCGGCACCCTCGCCAAGGCCCGCGAGATCATCGCCCTCTACGAAAAAGCCGGCATCTCCAAAGACCGCGTGCTCATCAAAATCGCCTCCACTTGGGAAGGCATCAAGGCCGCCGAGATCCTCGAGCGCGAAGGAATCCACTGCAACCTTACCCTCCTTTTCAGCTTCGCCCAGGCCGTCGCCTGCGCCGAGGCCAAGATCACCCTAATCTCGCCCTTCGTCGGCCGCATCCTCGACTGGCACAAGGCCAAGAACCCCACCGCCAACTTCACTGGCGCCGCGGACCCCGGTGTCATCTCCGTCACCCAGATTTACACCTACTACAAAAAATTCGGCTACGCCACCGAGGTCATGGGCGCCTCTTTCCGTAATAAGGGCGAGGTCCTCGAACTCGCCGGCTGCGACTTGCTCACCATCGCCCCTCCCCTCCTCGCCGAACTCGCCTCCAGCAACGACCCCGTCGTTCGCCAGCTCGACCCCGTATGCGCCGCCGACGCGGCCCTCACCAAGGTTTCCTTTGACGAGAGGAGCTTCCGTTTCGCGGTGAACGACGACGCTCTCGCCACCGAAAAAACCGCCGAAGGGATCCGTCTCTTTAGCGCCGACATCGTAAAACTCGAGACCCTGATCGCCGCCAAGCGCAAGTAAGCCGCCGCCCCGCCCACCTCCGCGTGTGGCACAGAGATTCCTGTCTGTATTCCGCCAAGCCAGCCCGCTCCGCCTTTCACGAAGCGGGCTTTTTTGTGCCCCTCACCGCCCCGTCTGAAACTGATTCCAGCCGCCAACTCTCCCCTTGCGCGCCGCCCGCCCGCTGACTCGCGCCCCATGAGCTCTCTCCTGCCTGACTGCCTTTACTGCCGCAAAGACGAACGCCTCGACGCCCTCATGCTCGAGGTCGCCCCGCTCCAGGTCTCGACCCTCTACCTCTTCAAAGAGCAAACCCACCCCGGTCGCTGCGTCGTCGCCTACAACGGCCACGTGAACGAACTCTTTGAGCTCAACACCTCCGAGCTCGCCCTCTTCACCGCCGACGTCGCCCGCGCCGCCCGCGCCATCAAGGCCGCCTTCTCCCCCGCCAAAATCAACTACGGCGCCTACTCGGACAAACTCCCCCACCTCCACTTCCACCTCGTGCCGAAATACACCGACGGCGCGGCCTGGGGCACCACTTTCACCATGATGCCCGAGCCGAAAGTGCTCCTTTCCGCCGCCGACTACGCGTCGCACATCGCCCGCCTCCGCAAGGCCCTCGGCTGAGCCGATCGCGGCATTTCCCCGTTTCTCGACTGGAGCCAGCGCGGACTGGCCAACTCCGCCCGCTCCCGCATCGTTTTCTCCATGTGCACCCGCTTCGTGCTTGAGCAAGACCGCCTCCGCGCCCTCGTCGCCGCTCTCGACCCCGCCGTCTTCGCGGCGCTCGCTTCCGCACTGCCCGCCGACCGCTTCAACATCGCTCCCGGCACACCTCTGCTCGCGTTTCGCCGTAGTGAATTTTTAACTACAACGTTTTTTCACCCGCGCTGGGGACTCGTCCCGTCCTGGTCCCGCGACGCCACCCGCCCTCCCGTCAACGCCCGCGCCGAAACCGTTGCCGAGCGCCCCACCTTTCGCAACGCCTTCTGCTACCGACGTTGCCTCATCCCGGCATCCGCCTTCTACGAATGGGAGGAATGCGGTCGCGCCCGCCACCCGTGGCTCTTCCGCCGCCGCGACGGCCATGCCTTTTTCTTCGCCGGCCTTTGGGAAACCTGGACTGCCCCCGACTCCGCACCGCTGGAGACCTGCGCCTTCATAACGACCGCGCCTAACGCCACCGTCTCGCCTATCCATGACCGCATGCCAGCCCTGCTCGATGCCGAAACCGCCCGCCTCTGGCTCGACCCCGCCGCGCCGCCCAACGCGCTCGCCGCCCTGCTCAATCCCGCGGCCGACGACCTGCTCGTCGGCACTGAGCTCATTCGCCGAATCAACCATCTCGAACACGACGACCCCGCCTGCCTCACCCCCGCCTGCGAGGCCCTGCCCGACGCCCAGTTCTCGCTCGGCCTCTGAACGCGTATCTCCCGCCTGCCGTATTTTCTTTTCGTGTCTTTCGCCCGTTTCGTGGTGAACCTTCGGAGGTTTCATCCCGCCATGTCCGCCGCCGACTCCTCCAAACCTTTCGCCTTCATCTGCGGCGCCGACGATTTCCTCGTCGGCCGCCTAGGCAAGGCCCGCCACGACGAGCTCGCCGCCACCGTCGAGGACGAATTCTCGCGCGAGACCATCAGCGGTTTCGTCAACACCGTGGACGAGACCGAGTCCGCCATCGCCCGCTTCCGCGAGAGCGTGCAGACCGTTTCCATGTTCGGCGGCCGCCGCCTCGTGTGGTTCAAGGACGTCAACTTCCTCGCCGACTCCCGCACCGGCAACTCCGAGTCCGTCAAGTCCGCCGTCGAGCACTTCCAATCCATCCTTTCCACCGTCAACCCAACCGAGGTCGCCGTGCTCATCACCGCGTCCCCCGTTGACCGCCGCAAGAGCTTCTACAAGTGGTGCGAAAAAACCGCCGACTTCGCCTTCGTCGGCGCCGCCACCCCCGATGAGGCAATGGAGTCCCTCGCCATGACCGCCCTCGCCGAGGCCCGCACGCTCGGCGTCTCCATCGAGCCCGACGCCCTTCAACTCCTCCTCGCCCGCTCCGGCGCCAACACCCGTTTTCTCGTCTCCGAGGTCAATAAACTCGCCGCCCACGCCAACCCTTCCGCCGCCACCGCCAAATCCCCCGGCGGCGCGTTCGTCATCACCGAGGCCGATGTGGAAAGCCTCACGCCCAACCTCGCCGAGGGCGACTTTTTCGAGGCAACCGAGACCTTTTTTCGCGGCGATCTTCGCGCCACCCTCGCCGCCCTCGACCGCCACTTCTTCGCCGGCGAGAGCGCCCGCCCCGTTTTGTCCTCTCTCCAAAAACGCAACCGCCTCCTCATCCAAATACGCGCCCTCGCCACCGGCGGCCGCCTGCCCGACAAGTTCGCCATCGAGCGCGCCGCCAAGACCTACGCCCACCACTTCACCGGCGTCACCGAAAAGTCCGATACCAATCTCTTCAGCCAAAACGCTTGGTATCTCGGCAAGCTCGCCGCCACCTGCAAACCCTGGACGCTCAAGCAGCACATTGATCACCAGATCGCCTTCGCCGAGGCCTTCGAGTCGCTCATCTCCCGCCCCAAGGAAGAGGCCGTCATCCTCCGCGAACTCGCCGTCAAGTGCCTGTCTTGAGCCGACTCATCCGACGTTCTTGGTTCAAAGGTAGGGCGTGACCGCCGGGCACGCCGCTCCGTTTTACGCCCACCTTCGCGCACCACCTCGCCTCCGCGTATCCCGAGAGCCTCATGGGGTTACACTCGTTCCTGCCGCTTCCCCATCCCAAGGTCTGGAGTATTGAATCGACAAAGTGGCAATATTCCCGCTACGTTTGTTCGAGGTTAACTGCCCCTATTTCCCGAAAACCGCCTTCCGCCATTTCAGCTTCGCTCTTCCAGACCTTCGTGCGCCGCCTTCGTTTCTTAGGGCTTTTCGCGTGCCTGTTCGCCGCCCTCGTCGCACCGCTTTCCGCCGCCACCAAGACACTTGGGGTCAGCGTCACCAAGGATCGCGCCACCGGTCGCGTCACTCTCCCGAAGGGCACCACCACCATCACCCTTCAGGTTCGCGATTGGCGCGGCCCTTGGCGCAACATCGAGACCCGCGCCGCCGTTCCAGGCACGCTCGTGCTCACCCTTCCCTCGTCCAACCGCCGCGCCACGTTTCGCGTCCAGGCCACCGTCGAA
>CAMDHP010000096.1 GCA_945898185.1 Akkermansia muciniphila
AACCGTGGTCCCCAGACAGCACCATTAGAGGAATGTCGAACCGAAGGATTTTTTAACCGCGAAGACGATCCGAAGTGACGCGAAGAAAGCGGTGAGAACCGGGGGCACACGGCGTTTAGGTGAGGACGGGATATAAATTGAGAACGAGATCGGGGAGGTAGGCGGAGGGCGGAGGGCGGAACGGGTCGCGTGGCGCTCTCCGCTACGCGGAGGGGAGGACGGAAGAAGAAAGAGAAAGAGTTAGAGAAAGAAGCTGGAGAAAGATTTCGGAGGGGGAGGGGAGCCTTTCTGCGATACACTTTGCCGGTGGCGGGGCGTTTTTAAAAACCGCCTCCGTTCTTGTGTTATCCGTGCTCATCCGTGAAATCGCTAACTAAACGCTTACCCATGTCCGCCCTACGCACCGCTTCCATCGCCCGTAAGACCGCCGAGACCGACATCAAGCTCACGCTTGTTGTTGATGGCGCGGGCCGCTCCACCATCTCCACCGGCGTCCCGTTCTTCGACCATATGCTCACGCTCTTCGCAAAGCACGGTCATTTCGACCTCGATGTCACCTGCGTGGGCGACGTCACGGTTGATTACCATCACACCGTGGAGGACGTCGGCATCGTCCTCGGCGAAGCATTTAAGAAAGCCCTCGGCGACAAAAAGGGCATCGTCCGCTATGGTTTTTTCTTCGTCCCGATGGACGAGGCGCTTGCCCGTGTCGTCGTGGACCTATCCGGCCGCGCGGCGCTGGTTTACGACGTCGCCGCGCCGACGATGTATGTGCGTGATTTTAATCTAATCCTCGTCAAGGAATTCGCCCGCGCCTTGAGCAATGCGCTCGCGTGCAATCTCCATGTGAAACTCGATTATGGCGAGGAGCCGCACCATGTCGCCGAGGCCATCTTCAAGGCGCTGGCCCGCGCGCTCGACGCCGCCACCTTGATTGACGCACGGAGCGCCGACCAGATTCCTAGCACCAAGGGGCAGATCTGATTCGTCCCGGGCTCTCTTTTAGCTCCGGCGCGTTTTTTAGCGGTTAATCTTTCCGTCCTTCGCTCCCATGATAGCCGTAATAGACAATGGCATTTGCAACCTTCGCAGCGTAACCAAGGCCCTCGAAGCCGTTGAGGCCCAGGTGCAGGTTGTGCGGACACCCGCTGAGCTCGCCGCCGTCGACGCGAAGGGCCTCGTGTTGCCCGGGGTGGGGGCGTTGCGCGATTGCGTGGCGTCACTGCGCGCCACCGGACTTGCGGAGAGTGTGCGCGCATGGATCGCGGCCGACCGGCCCTTCCTCGGCGTGTGCCTGGGCATGCAAGCGTTGTTTGAGCATTCCGAAGAAGGCGCCGCGGGCGGCACCAAAGGCCTCGGTATTTTTCCGGGCCGGGTCGTGCGGTTCCAGCGTCCCGCCGAATTCAAGATCCCCCACATGGGCTGGAACACTGTTCGTTTCACCCAGCCGGCATCACCGCTGCGTGATGGCCTAGATATTGAAGGCGAGTCGTTCTACTTTGTGCACAGCTTTCATTGCGTGCCGGCCGACCCCGCACTCGTTTTGGGCGAGTGCGACTACGGCGGGGTTTTTGCCGCCGCGATCGGTCGCGGGCGCTGCTTCGCCACCCAGTTCCACCCTGAAAAGAGCCAGGCTAAGGGGCTGCAAATCTACCGGAATTTCGCCGCCGTCGCTGCGGCCGTTGGGCGAGATTAGCCGTTATTGGCCCGCTCCCGCATCGCTGGTTTATCTAACAGCCGTGATTGCCGTGCTAATGGTTAGCACTCAACCGCGCCTTGGCGGCGGACTTTGCTTTGCAAGCGGTGGCAATTTTGTTCTCTAGTCTCGAATATGGCCAACACCGCTACCCTACATCTCGACGGCAAAGACATTCAGTTCCCGGTTTTCACCGGCTCGGAGGGAGAGAAGGCCATTGATATCGGAAAGCTCCGCGCCGACACCGGCTATATCACTTACGACGACGGCTTCGGTAATACCGGGTCGTGTCAGAGTAAAATCACCTTCATCGACGGCGAGACTGGCATCCTGCGTTACCGCGGCTACCCGATCGAGCAACTCGCCGAGCACTCCAATTTCATCGAGACCTCCCTGCTGGTGATGACTGGCGAGCTGCCCACTTGCGACGAGCGTAACAACTTCTCCGAGCTTCTGACCCAGAACGCCCCACTGCGCCAAGGGCTCCTGCGCTTCATCGAGAGTTTCCCGCGAGATGCCCATCCCATGGCCATTTTATCGGCCACGATGAACGCGCTCGGCGCCTACTACCCGCACCTTTCCGGCATCAACCACCAGAGTGATCTGGGGCACTTCGACGAGGCCGCAGCCATTGCGATCTCCAAGGTTCGCACCATCGCCGCGCATACCTATCGGGTGAGCAAGGGCCTGCCCTTTAACTACCCCAAGCCCAAACTCGGCTACTGTGAGAACTTCCTGCACCTAATGTTCTCCGAGCCGTACGCGGAGTTTGCGCCGACCCCTGAAGTCGCCTCGGCGTTGAATCTCTTCCTCCTTCTCCACGCCGACCACGAGCAGAACTGCTCGACCTCGACAGTGCGCATGGTGGCCTCGGCCGGCGCGAATCTCTTCGCCTCCGTCTCGGCCGGCGTGAACGCACTTTGGGGCCCGCTCCACGGCGGCGCCAACATGGCGGTGATCGAGATGCTCAAAAACATCCACGCCGACGGCGACGATGGCACGCGTTTCATCGCCGCCGCCAAGACCGGCAAGGGCGACCGTCTGATGGGTTTCGGCCACCGCGTTTACAAGAACTACGACCCGCGCGCGAAGATCATCAAGGCCTCCTTCTACAAAGCGCTCGCCTCCCTCGGCATTAAGGACGACCCGCTCCTCAATATCGCGATGAAGCTCGAGGAGTGCGCGCTCAACGACGAGTATTTCGTGCAGCGTAAACTCTACCCGAACGTGGATTTCTACTCCGGACTGATTATGCGCGCCATCGGCATTCCCGAGAACATGTTTACGGTCATGTTCGCCATCGGTCGCATGCCCGGTTGGATCGCTCAGTGGCGCGAAGTGGCGTCCAACCCCAAACTCAAGATCTACCGCCCCCGCCAGGTTTACGTCGGCGAGCCGCTCCGCGAATACGTGCTGAGCAGCCTGCGCAAGTAATCAGGAGCGCGTCGCCGACTCAGGCCCGGCGACTATTCGCGCCGAACCGAAGCCGCCTTACGAGGCGGCTTTTTCTTTGGCCGCCTGGGGGTGGAAGACTTCCTCCAGCTCCAGCCCGGTGAGTTGCTTGATGCCGCCGAGGAGCCGCCAGAGGGCAAACATCATCATGCCCATGCTTGGCACCACGATGACCGGCCAGCTCATCCACTGCATTTTGCCGAGCTGGGCGTTAAACTCCGGCGTGCCCGCCGCTGCGGTTAGCAACCAGCGCGCAAGCGCGTAGTTGAGCACCGCGCTGACCAGAAACGAAATGGCCACCAGCCACCCCGCCCGCATCAGCAAGCGATCGAAGGCCGTCTGATTGCCCCGCGCGGCCAGAGCGGCGTCCACCTTCGGAATGTCAATCACCTGGTCGTTGTAGAGAAACTCCCGGATGAGCGGACGTTTTGACTTCATTGAGAGCAACACGCTGAGACCGATGACGGCCGGCACTGAAGCCTCTTTCGCCGCGAACCAGAGGCCATCGAGTTTCGCCAGGCCAAAGCCGCCGGTGAGCAAGGTGCTCACGAAACCCAGGCCCGATACGAAGTTCACTTTTCGACGCTGAAGGTAGTCCCAGACTCCGTAGCCGAGAGGGAAAAGCAGCGCGAGCACGAGCGCGACCTCCGGGCCCAGCCGATCGGGGGTGCTCAGCTTCGACAAAACCAGCGAGGGCACGGCGATGTTGCAGATGAGATTGACGAAGATGTTTTCGCGCTTGGCAGGTGTGGGCATGGAAAAAAAACGAAGCGCCAATGATGACCGCGAAGGGAAACCCACCGGAAGCACAAAAGCGCCGAACTGTCACCGCAGGCTTTTTCGTGCGTTTTCCGGTTTCATGCTCATAGGTATGGGGCATGATACTTCTCGGGGTAAACATTGATCACTGCGCCACCGTCCGGCAGGCGCGCTATCGCGACTATGCCCAGACCGTCGGCGGACCAGTCGAGCCTGATCCGGTGCTGCTGGCTACTCTCGCCGAGCGGGCGGGCGCGGACGGTATCACCATCCATCTGCGCGAGGATCGCCGCCATATCCAGGAGCGCGACGTGCATCGTTTGCGCGAAGTGGCCCAGACGCGGATTAACCTAGAAATGGCCTGCACGCCGGCGATGACGGCCTTCGCTCTCGCAGTGAGGCCGGAGTCGGTGTGCCTCGTGCCGGAGAGCCGCGAGGAAATCTCCACCGAGGGCGGGCTGGATGTCGTTGGCCAGCGCGAGCGCGTGCGCGCCGTGTGCGAGGCCATGCGCGCGGCGGACATCGCGGTGAGTCTTTTTATTGATGCGGATGCTGCGCAGATCGACGCGGCGGCGGAGCTGAAAGCGCCCTGGGTGGAGCTGCACACCGGTGCCTGGGCGAACGCATTTTACGGCCCGAAGCGCGCGGAGGAGTTTGCGCGCCTGGTTACTGGCGCCCGGCAAGCGCACGCGGCGGGATTAGTGGTGAACGCCGGCCACGGCATCAACTACGTCAACGTCACCGAGGTTCGCACCCTGCCGCACGTGCATGAGCTCAACATTGGGCACAGCATCATCGGCCGCGCGCTCACGACCGGCATCGAAGAAGCGGTGCGGGAAATGAAGGCGCGGATGAACCCGTCAACGGACGCAAACGTCTGAGTTTTTGCCCACGAGATCCACGAAACCCGCGAAATGACACGAAACCCAAGCCGGCGATTCGAAGGTCTTCTTTTCGTGCCTTTTCGTTTGTTTCATGGGTAACCATTCCGCTTCTTCTCCGATGATCTCCGGACATGTTTTAGGCCTTGGGTGCGACCTGTGCGACGTCGCGCGGGTGCGCGGGGTTTGGGAGCGGCAAGGCGAGCGGTTCTTGGAGTTCACCTTTACGGCTGGCGAGCGCGCCTATTGCCTCGGGATGCGTGATCCGGCGCCGTTTTTGGCTGCTCGTTTTGCGGCCAAGGAGGCGGTGGCGAAAGCGTTTGGCACGGGCATCGGGGCGGAGCTGGGGTGGAAATCCATCGAGGTGTATCACGGAGAACGCGGCGAACCCTTGGTGCGGTTGGACGCCCAAGGCTTGGCGCTGCTCGCGGCGCGAGGGGCGACGGGGGTGATGTTGACGCTTTCGCATACTGACACGACGGCCCTGGCGGTGGCGGCACTGGTCAAGCAGGCTTGACGCCTTGCCCTCTGCATCGCCCTTTTGTGCCGATGCAGAGAGCCATTCACCCCATCCTCACTTGCGCTGAAGCGCGCTTGCTCGAGGAAGCGTATCTGGCGGGAGATGAAGGGCGTGAATGGAAGGTGATGCAGAAGGCTGCCCGTGGCGTTGCCGCGGGGGTGCTGCGCGACTTTGAGGAGATAGGCGGGATGCCGGCGGCCGCCCGGGTGCTGGTGCTTGCAGGTAAGGGCAACAACGGCGGCGACGCATTACTCGCCGCCGCGGAGCTCCTGGCCCGTTGCCAGCAGATTGAGGTCGAAGTGGTTTTTGTCTTTGGCGAACGCGGATTGCGCCCGCTTGCAGAACGAGCGTGGCGGGAGCTGAGTGCGGCCCTGGGGCCAAGAGTGCGCCCGGTGAAGGAGTCCTCGCTGGCGGGCGCCTACGATCTTTGTCTGGATGGTGTGTTTGGATATCAATTTCGCGCGCCGTTGTCCACCGAGGTTGGAGAGCTGCTGGCAAAGGTGAACGGGTTGCGGGTGCGTCTTCGCGCCGCGATTGACCTGCCGAGCGGGCTCGATGACGCGGCGGCCTTCCGGGCGGATTTTTCCTACGCCACCGGCAGTTTCAAGGCACCTCTCTTCACTCTGCCGAACGCGGGACGCCTGCGTTTGGTTGAGCTTGGTTTTCCGGCCACTAGTCAATCAATAATTGACAAAGTGCTGGATGCGGGGGTCTTGGATTCGTTGCGCGAGCTTCGGCCCTCGCAGTGTGAGAAACGGACCTTTGGCCACTTGCTGGTGGTGGCGGGCTCGCGGTGGTATCCTGGCGCGGCTTTAATGGCGGTGTCGGCGGCGCTGCGGAGCGGGGTGGGTTTGGTAACGGCGGCGGTGCCGCAATCGCTGGTTAAATCGTTCGCGGCGCGGGTGCCGGAAGTGATGTGGTTGGGTTTGCCCGAAACGTCTGCTGGCGACCTTGCTGGCGAGGGCATCGGGCCGCTTAGGGCCGCGCTTGCCCGCGCCACGGCGGCGTTGATCGGTCCTGGATTGGGTCGCTCGCGTGACACGATGGGACTGGCGTTACAGTTTGTGAAGGGCTCGCCGGTGCCGCTGGTGATTGACGCTGACGCGCTGCAAGCCGAGATCGTGGCGGCCGGCACGGAACCCCGTATCCTGACTCCCCATGCGGGGGAATACGAACGCATCCGGCAGCGAATCACGCCCGCATCGATTGTCGTGCGCAAGGGTCCGCTTACGCGGATCGAAACCGGGGTGGGTGGCGCGGCAGAAGTCAGTGTTTTTGGCGGGCCGGTGCTGGCTCGTGGCGGCAGCGGCGATTTACTGGCGGGGCTCACAGCCGGTTTGCTGGCGCAGACGCCGGATGATCCGGCGGGGGCGGCGGCTCGCGGTCTGGTCTGGCACGGGCTGGCGGCGGATGCGATGGCGCGGCAGCACGGGCAAGTGGCGATCCACACCACCCAGTTACTCGAATTCCTCGGACCAGTGCTGCGTGAGTGAACCGATGAGCGACATGACTGAAGCACGGGCGTTTCTGGTTTTGAATGCGCTGCCGGATATCGGGCCGATCACGACCAACCGCTTGCTGGAGCATTTCGGCGGCGATGTTTTGCGGCTTTTCACGGCGACCGCGCGCGAGCTCGAAGAAGTGAAAGGCGTGGGCGTCAAGATTAGCGGGAACCTCCGGCGGTGGAGCGATCTGGTGGATTTGCCGAAGGAGGAGCTGCGACTGGCGGAGGCGCAGGCGACGTTTGTGACCTGCCGCGATCCGGCGTATCCGGCCCTGTTGCGCGAGATTTCCGATCCGCCGATTGGATTGTATCGGCGGGGAGACTACACCTTTGACGCGCCCTGCGTGGCGATCGTGGGCTCGCGGCGGACGACGCTTTACGGGCAGGCGACGGCGAAGAAACTCGGGCATGATCTGGCGAGGTTGGGCTTTTGCGTGGTGAGCGGGTTGGCCCGGGGCATAGACACCGCGGCGCACGAAGGCGCACTGGAGGCGGGCGGGCGCACGGCGGCGGTGTTGGGCAACGGCATTGATATCATTTACCCGCCGGAGAACCTGAAACTTTATCAGTGTATCGAGGAAAACGGCGGGGCGATTTTGACCGAGTTTCCGTTTGGGCGGCGGGCGGACAAGCAGTCGTTTGCGATGCGCAACCGGATTGTGGCCGGGATGTGCCGGGCGGTGATCGTGGTGGAGAGCGATGTGAGCGGGGGCTCGATGATCACGGCGCGCTTCGCGGGCGAGCAAGGGAGGCTGATTTTCGCGGTGCCGGGGCGGATTGATCAGCCGAGCAGCGCGGGGTGTCATCAGCTCATTCGCGACGGCGCTACGCTGTTGACGAGCGTGGACGATTTGTTGAGCGAGTTGAACTACCTTGAAGGCTTTGGGCCGGCGGGGGTGGCAAGCATCCCTGCGAACGAGGTGCGCACGGGAGTGACGGCGGGGCAGATGGCGCAGGCGAATCTCACGGATGACGAGGCGTGGGTGGTGAAGGCGTTCGCGGGCGGGGCGATTTTGTCGGTCGATGCGCTGGTGGGCCAAACGGGGCTGGCGGCGCACCAGTTGTCATCGCTGTTGATGATGCTGGAGCTGAAGCGGGTGGTGGCGAAGCGCTCGGACGGGTGTTTTGAGCTGCGGTAGGGGCTGGGCGGGGGGATTAGGCTTGGCTAACC
>CAMDHP010000097.1 GCA_945898185.1 Akkermansia muciniphila
CCACCGGGGGATTTACTGACTCATTTCTACAAAGATTTCTTTATGGGCTTTGTTTACCGAAAGTCAGTGCAGGCGGGGCCCTTCCGGAGCAACCTGAGCAAATCAGGGGCGGGTCTGCCGGGCAGCCTTTCTTGGCTGGATCGCGATCACCCCTTCAATTTGACCACTCCATTTAAACTGCGCTGGCACCCCCTCATCATCTCCTGCGGCGATGTGCAGGGGAATTGCGCGGCCAGTTCCGGCTAACTTCATGCCCTCTTCGCTCAAAAGCGGCCTCGCTCCAGGACTTTACGAACGATTGCTGGACCACGAGCTTTCGGCCGCGCTCGCCGAGCATCCAGAGCTTCGCCCAATCTTGCGTAAGCTCGATGATGAGGAAGCGCCACATGCCTACGGACAGTTTCTGTTTCACCTCGTCGTCCAAGCCTTGCGCAATCGAAGCGCCAATGAACGTCTTCCGTTGGTTAATCGATTGATCGAGCTTCTGTCCGCGACCGATGGGCTGGACTACCTACAACGCAAATCGCTCCTTGCTTCGCCCGACTCGGTTTTAATCTCCCTTTACGATGCCTCAATCGCAGGCCCCTCAAACGAGGCACTTCCGCGGCCCTCTACGCCCCTTTCCACAAGCAGTCTACTGACCGGCGCTCGCCACGATCCGCCACTGGAACATGAACTGCGCCAGGAAATGGCCACCGCCGATCGCGTTGATATCTTGGTGGCCTTCATTAAGTGGGCCGGATTACGACTTTTACAGCCTGCTTTTGAAGACCTAGCCGCCCGTGGAGTGCCGGTGCGAGTTGTCACCACGTCCTACATGGGCGCTTCCGATCCTGACGCCATCGCATGGCTCGCCGCCCAGCCCGGATTTACGGTCAAAGTTTCATACGACACAGACCGCACCCGTCTTCACGCCAAAGCCTACCACTTTTATCGAAAATCAGGCTACTCCACTGGCTACATCGGTTCCGCCAATATGTCACGGGCCGCCATGACCAGCGGTCTGGAATGGACGGTAAAAGTCACCGAGGTGGATCAAGCGCACATCCTCCAGCGATTCACGGCCGAGTTTTCTACCTACTGGGCAAATCCGGATTTTGAAACTTACGATACATCCCAAGCCCAACGGCTCAAGGATGCGATTCACTACGCCAAAACCAGCGATACGACCCACGCTCCACGCTTCTTCGTCGATATCCGGCCACACGCTTTTCAAGAGCGTATCCTGGAAGCCCTAAGCGCCGCACGCTCATCCGGTCATACACGCAACCTGGTGGTTGCCGCCACCGGCACCGGGAAAACCGTGATCGCTGCCTTCGATTATGCCCGATTTGTTGCCCGCGCTTCTAAGTCGCAGCCCCAGGTCACCGCGAATCAGTCCACGCTATTATTTGTCGCCCACCGCAAAGAAATCCTGGAGCAGGCTCGGGATTGTTTCCGCACGGTTCTGCGCGACCCCAATTTCGGTGAGCTTTTGGTGGACGGGGAGCGACCGAACGCGTGGCGTTATGTTTTCGCGTCGGTGCAGAGCCTGACCGCTGCTCAACCCTGGGTGGCGTTTTCTCCCGAACACTTCGGTTTCATTATAATCGACGAAGCCCATCACAGCACCGCCACGAGCTATCGGCCACTGTTGGAAAATTGCCGTCCGGAGATTTTGCTGGGGCTGACCGCCACGCCGGAACGGATGGATGGCAGCTCGATTCTACCCGATTTTGGCGGTGAATTTGCCGCCGAGATTCGGCTGCCCGAAGCACTCGAGGAAAAACTTCTCTGCCCGTTTCACTACTTCGGCATCACGGATCCAGTGTCGCTCGCCGACGAAAGTTTCTGGCGAAATGGCCAATACGATGTCGCCGCGCTTACCTCTGCCTACACCGGCGACGATATCCGTGCGCGCCAACGTCTCGATGTGATTTTGGCCAGCCTGCGCCGTTATCAACCCGACCTCAGCCGCATTCGCGCGGTCGGATTTTGCGCCAGCGTGGCCCATGCGCAATTCATGGCGGCGGCGTTTAACCAAGTCGGCCTGCAGGCGGCGGTCATCGTGGGCGAAACTGCGGCGCCCGAGCGGCAGGCACGGTTGGCTGATTTTCGCGCCGGGCGCCTGCCGTTTCTTTTCACGGTGGATGTTTTCAGCGAGGGAGTGGACGTCCCGGAGATCAATCTGGTGATGTTCCTACGACCCACCGCCAGCCTCACGGTGTTTCTGCAGCAACTCGGGCGCGGTCTGCGTCACCACCCTGAAAAAGACTGCCTCACGGTCCTCGATTTCATCGGTCAAAATCACCGTCGCTATCGGATCGATCGCAAATTTGCCGCGCTCCTCAACCGGGATCGCCAGCGCATGGACCAAGAAGTGGAGAAGGATTTCCCGCACCTGCCACCCGGCTGTAATATCCAGCTCGAACGCGTCGCGAGGGAACACATCCTGAACAACATCCGCGAGAGCTTGCGGCACTTCGCCACGCTGGTAACCGAGAGCCTCGCAACGTTTGAACAAGACCACGGCTGCGCGCCGACCTTCGGCAATTTTATCCGCGCTACCGGCATTTCCCCGCTCACGCTGCTGAAAAATAAAACCTGGTCCGAGTGGCAGGCACTCGCCTGCCACTCCGCTTCACCGACCGATCCAGACCTCCACGCCTGCCGACAAGCTCACCGACGCATCCTCCTGAGGTCGGACCCAGGCCAACTCGCGCAACTCGCTCGTTATGCCGATCCCGATTTGCCGCTCGGGTCATTGCCGGATCTCCTATGCGAGCCGGACGGCGTGGCGTTGCACTATATCCTATGGGGGAAAAACGGGCCGGCTGTAGGCGCGTCGAACTTGACCGATTCGCTCACTAAATGGCGGCGCAACCGGACCGCCTTGCATGACCTCCGGGAAATAGTGGACCACGTCCGTCGACACCCTGCCTTCCCGACCTCGCCAGTGGCGCTGCCATTCCCTTGTCGCCTGCGTCTGCATGCCTCCTATGGTTCAAGCGAAATTAAAGCGGCTCTAGGTTTGTGCACCTTGGAAAGATCCGGCCCGATAGGCGTAGGTGTGCTCCACGCCGAGGCGATCAAGTGTTACGTCCACCTCGTGACATTCAAAAAATCCGAGGAGGATTTTTCGCCCACCACGCAATATCGCGATTACCCCATCAACCGGAAACAGCTGCATTGGGAAAGTCAGTCCACCATCACTCAAGCAAGTAACACCGGGCAAAACCTTCTCCGTTTCCGCGAGCGAGGTTACACGATTCTCTTTTTCGCACGTTTGGAAAAACGCATCGACGACGAGACGGCGCCGTTCATTTTTCTCGGCCCAGCTGAACGCTTGCTTAGCGCCGAGGGTGATCGACCTATCGCGATGGTTTGGGAACTGGCGCACGAAATCCCCGCCGCGTTATTTGAGGAAGCACGCGCGATCTAAACAGCGGATGAGACCAACACACGCAGACGTTTACTCCCGCTTCACCACCCTGCGTGTCGACAACGACGCCGAGAAGGGTAAAGCGCCGCACAAGTCGCTGCTCCTGCTTGCCGTGCTCGATCTGCTGGAAGCCGGATACCTCACCGACGGCTGGGTGACGCTCTCGCCCGATCTTATCCTGCGCTTTCAGAACCTCTGGCCCATCGTCGCGGAGCGCCGCCAGAACAAGGGCGACATTCGCATGCCCTTCCACGCCCTCGCCACCGATCGGGTGTGGAGTGTTTTCGACGAGGACGGCCGGCCCTCCCGCGCCCGCGCCACCAGCGTGCGCGCCAGGCTCGACGAAGCCTTGCTTGCCGCGCTCGGAGACTCCGCCTTTCGCGCTCAACTCCGCCGACTACTCGTCGCCACCTACTTCCCGCCCGCCGAGCAAGTCGCCCTCGCCGCCGCGCTGGGCTTTGAGCGCTCCCTCGACAGCGCGGAGGTTGCCGCCTTCGCCGAAGACCAGGCCGCCTACCGCGTCGCCCGCGAAACCGGACGCAGCGCCCGCTTCAAAAACGAGGTCGTCAGCGGCTACCAGTTCACCTGCGCTCTCACCGGCTACCGTCTCGTTACCACCGAGCAGGCCGGTATCGTGGAAGCCGCCCACATCCACGCGCTCAGCAGCAGCCGGAACAACGACTCAGGCAACGGCCTCGCCCTCACGCCCACCGCCCACGCTCTCTTCGACATGGGCCTATGGAGCGCGGACGACGAGCTCCGCGTGATCGTGAAGCCTGAGTCCGTCTTCAGAGAGGCGCCGCCACCGGGTGGCTTCTCGCTCCGCGCCCTCGCCTCGCACCCGCTCCACTTTGCTCCCGCCGCCCGCCTCCGCCCCGACCACGAGCACCTCGCCTGGCACCGTCGCCATCACGGCTTCGCCGTCTGAAACCGGAGGTCGCAGCACTAGCAGGTGCGGGCGCGGGTGCTCTTGTTTTTCAGGTAATGGTAGCCTTTGAGCGCCGTCTCGGTCGTGCTACGTGGCTGCTTGGCAACCGACTCGACCGTCGCCAGCCGAACCGTCCCTTTAGTAGGTGTTGGAGCGGCGGAGGATTTCTGGCTTTGATCCGTCATGCTATCGTTTTCGGGTCCAAGAAGTTCGAGTAACCCACCGATTTGAGCAGTGCACCTCGGCTTAAGCCGAGATGCCCGAGGCTTGGCGGGTATTGTTGGGACGAGTCTTGATGACCAGGAGTTGCTGCGGCAATTCAGATCAAACTTGCCCCCTGAAGAAGAGCTACCGCGGATCACGATTTGAGATACTGCCGTCATAGTAAGAGTATGTCGCCACTCGGATTGACCTTCGGGTCCTATGGCCAGAAGCATGGGGACCATGCGCAAAGTAGTTCAACACGTCCGCTCCGCCAAAGCACGCCCGTCGGGCGCGGCGGTGCGCTACGTGTCCGACGAGGATTTCTCCAAGACCATCGCTTCGATTCGGAAGATGAGTAACGCCGAGGTGATTCAGTCCTTGAAAGACGCAGGCGTCCTTACTCGAAGCGGGAAACTGGCTGCGGGCTATTGCCGCGCTTGAGTCAGCTACGGCGACTTGCGCGTCAAATCCCCGCGCAGCCTTCGAGCCTGATTCAAGGCACGAACCACGGGGTCTGGCCGCTGATTGTTGATTATGCGCGCACAAATTCCCTGCTGCCCAAAGAAATTCTACCAGCCTATAGCAATTTCTAGCCGAAAACTGCTAGACATTGGTATAAATGGGCAGAAGTTCTCCAGCATGGACGCCATCAAAAATCCATTCTCACCCGGTGCCGGCTCTCCCCCGCCCGAACTGGTCGGTCGTGCGAATATCCTCGAACAGGTGCGCATCCTCCTCGGTCGCGTCCAAGCAAAGCGGTCCGAAAAAAGCATCCTGCTCACGGGCCTGCGCGGCGTCGGCAAGACCGTCCTCCTCAACGAAATCGAGCGGATCGCCAGCAAGACCGGCTACCGCACCGTGCTGGTGGAAGCGCATGAAGATAAATCGCTGGCCGCATTGCTCGTGCCGCCCTTGCGCAAACTTCTCTTTGAGCTGGATCGGGTGGCCGGAGCCGGCGACAAGGCCAAACGCGGCCTGGCCGTGCTCAAGGGTTTCATGAACGGCGTCAAAGTGTCGTTGGGCGACCTCGAGGTCGGCCTCGACATCGACCCGGAAAAAGGCGCGGCCGACAGCGGCGATCTGGAAAGCGACCTGCCCAACCTGTTCGTCGCCGTCGCCGAGGCCGCCGACGAACGCAACATCCCCGTCGCGCTGCTCATTGATGAACTCCAATATTTTAACCAGAAGGAGCTTAGCGCCCTCATTATGGCCATGCACAAGATGCAGCAACGCCGGCTGCCTCTGGTCCTGCTCGGCGCCGGCCTGCCCATCCTCCCTCGCCTCGCTGGTGAATCCAAATCCTATGCCGAACGCTTGTTCGGCTTCCCCAATATCGGCGCACTCTCCGAACCGGATGCGATCAAGGCATTGCAAGACCCCACACAAGCCGTCGGCGTGGAATTTGAAGCCGCCGCGCTCAAAGAGATTTTCCGCCTCACCCAGGGCTATCCTTATTTCATCCAGGAATGGGGCTATCAGTCTTGGAATCGCGCCACCTCCTCGCCCATCGCCCTGCAAGTCGTTCAGGCCGCGACCGCCACGGTGATTCAACGGCTGGATGAAAACTTTTTCCGCGTCCGCTTCGACCGGCTCACGCCGGGAGAAAAAAAATTCATGCGCGCCATGGCCGGCCTCGACCCAAATGCTCGCCGCAGCGGCGACATCGCCGCTGCCCTCGGCGTCAAAATCAACAGCCTAGGCCCCGCCCGGGCAAACTTGATCCAGAAGGGAATGATCTACAGCCCGGCCCACGGTGATGTGGCGTTCACCGTGCCCCTCTTCGATGCGTTCATGCTCCGCTCCATGCCAGTCTTGGACAAAGACGCCTGAGTCAAAAAGGGCGATGCTCTCGTTTGTCTCACCAAGTCGGCGAACGCTTGAAATCTGCAAAATTGCAGGTTTTAGTGCAGGCATAATGAGCACGCTTACCCGACGCCCCAAAACCGCCAAGGCACCCAAGGGCGCCCTCGTCGCCTTCCGTTTCAAGCACCGGGGCGCGACTGATTACGCCGGCTTGCTTAAAACCTACCGTGCCGAGTTCCACGTCACCCAAGCGCAGCTTGTCCGCCTCACCGGTTTCTCGCCTCGCTCGGTTGCCAAGTGGAGCCAGGGCGAAACACCTTCGCCCAAACAGGAAAAAGCCTTGGTCGAGATGGACCGTTTGTTTGACAGCCTCGCCCGCGTGATCGAGCCCGCCCAAGTCGGCCGCTGGCTCACCCACCCCAATCCCGCCTTCGACGGCTCGGCACCCTTGCAGGTGGTGGAGCGCGGCGAAATCGACCGCATCTGGCGCATGCTCTACGACCTCGAATCCGGCCAGCCGGGTTGAGACCAACGGCTGATATCCTTTAGACTATAAGCACCCGAATTTTTGGCCACGGATCGCTCGGATATTTACGGATATACCAAGCCCGATCCGTGCCCATCCGGGAAATCCGTGGTGAAAGCCCAAGGGGCCTAGCCACGAATTTTTAACCTTATCGGCCAAGACCAAACGAGGGTTCAGGTTGAGTCTTCGCCCCGAGCTCACGCGAAAAAAAAACGCCCACCGGCTCGCCGCCCGCGTTCGCCGCGCAGGGTTGGTGTTACTACGATAGGCGGGCTTTTAGATAGCTTGGATGCCGGCGCTCATGAACGAGGCCGATCGCATAGAGCGCTTCTCCCTCAACCTCATAATACAGAAGAGAAGGGAACGGACGACAACGACGGCAAGGATAACGACGTTGGGCGCTTACCGCAACCAAGCAAAGGTCGCTGATATCAACTCCTGCATCCTACGAGATCAGGCGCTCGCCCCGCCACTCCATCGCGGCCGGGTCGAGGCGATAGGCGTCATCCGTGGGCGGTAGCACGGGGTGGTCCGCGAGGCACACCAGCTCTGGCTCGCCGGTCGAGCGGTGCGTCAATAAACCAGCGGCGCCCGCTCCATTGCAGCCGCCACCTGGATCGTTGCACCGGCCGGCTGCTCCGGAATACCCAGCCGCTGCTCAGGAGTAGCCCGCCGCTGGTCGGGAGTAGCCAGCGGGCGCTCCATTGCACCCAGCCACTGCTTCGTTGCACCCGGCCGCTGCTCCGTTTCACCCAGCCGCTGCTTCGGAGTCGCCAGCCGTTACTCCGGACTAGCCGCCAGTCGCTCCGTTGCACCCAGCCACCGCTTCGTTTCACCCGGCGGTTGCTCCCTTGCAGCTGCCAGCCGCTCCGTTCCACCCGGCCGCTACTCCGGACTA
>CAMDHP010000098.1 GCA_945898185.1 Akkermansia muciniphila
AAGACTTCTATGACGCCATCGCCCTCCGCGAGATCGACTTCGACGCAGCGGTGTTCGGCAACCACGAATTCGACCAAGGTGCCATTGATGCAGCCCGCTTCGCCAAGGTCTCGGAAACGACCTATCTTTCGCTTAATCTGAACTTCGACGCCATTCCTGCCTTTGCCGCCCTGAAGGCCTCGGGTAACGTCGCCTCTTCCAAGATCATCACCACCACCGGCGGCAAGAAGGTCGGCATCATCGGCGTCACCACCCCGCTTCTCCCCACGATTTCCTCACCGGGTCTGGTCAACATGACTGCCGGCTTTAGCTCCTCTAATTCGGAGACGCAGAACCTTCAGGCGCTTCTGCCCTTCGTGCAGACCGAGATCAACCGCCTGCGAAACACCGAGGGCGTCACCGTCATCATCGTGATGAGCCACCTGCAGAACGCCGAAAACGAGCGCACCATCCTCGTCCCAGGCCTCGACAACGTGGACCTCGTCATCTCCGGCGGCGGCCATGAGCTGATGACCGATACTGACGACACCCTCATCGACGGCGGCGTCACAGCCAGCTTCACCACCCACCCCGTTTACAACAACGACGTCAACGGCACCGCCACACCCATCGTCACAAGCCACTTCGGCAACCGTTACGTCGGCGAGGTGAATCTCACTATCAACGACGTCACCGGCCTCGTCACGGCCGTCGCGGCGACTTCTATGCATCGCGTCTCCGGCGTCGTCGCCCAGGCCGACAGCGTTGTCGGCAACGCCGCGCTCAACACCTCCGTCATCACCCCAGTTCAGGCCTTCATCAACGACCTCAACGCCGAGATCGTCGGCCAGACCGCCGTCCGCTTGAACGGCGAGCGTGGCAGCAACGCCGCGAGCGGCACCGTTTACTCCAGCACCGGCGTGCGTAACGCCGAGACCAACCTCGGCAACCTCGTGGCCGACGCCACGCGCTTCGCCGGCTCCGCTCAGGTCGCCATCCAAAACGGCGGCGGCATCCGCACCACCGTCGCAGGCCCCACCTCTCCCGCCACGTCCCGCGATGTATCGGTCGGCGACACCTTTAATGTGCTTCCCTTCACCAACCTCGTGAAGCGCGCCCCCGCCATGACCGCCACCCAGCTCAAGGATCTTCTCGAACACTCGGTCGCCGCCTCCACCGCTGCCGGTGCCGCCCAAGGCCGCTTCGCCCAGGTCTCCGGCATCCGCGTTGTTTATGACACCGCTCGGACCGCCCGCACCACCCTCGGCACCGGCAGCCGCATCCGCGAGGTCGTGATGGACAACGGCACCGTGCTCGTCACGGGCGGCGTCGTGAATGCCAGCGCCCCGACCTTCAGCTTCGCGACCATCGACTTCACTGCCAACGGCGGCGACGGCTACCCCTTTGCGGCCAACAACGTCGTGTTCGAGAACGCCGTCACTACCATCACCTATCAGGAGGCGCTGGCCGACTTCATCGCGACGCCGAAGTCCCTCGGTGGCCTCGGTCGCGGCGCCCTCGCCACGGATGGTCCCGAAATCACCAGCCAGGCCTATGGAGTCGAGAATCCCTACGACCGTTACGGCCGCCTTACGGACCTCGCGGTATCGGCCGCACCCATCGTAGGCGTTACTCGCACCGGCACCACGGGTCGCGATACCCTCGTCGGCGACGCCAACGACAACACCATCACCGGCGGCCTCGGCTCCGATACTCTCACGGGCGGCGCGGGTGGCGACACCTTCGTTTACAACTCCCTGCGCGAGATCGGCGACACCATCACCGACTTCACTCCGCATGCCGACAAGCTGAGCCTTGCCGCCTTGCTTACGAGCGTTAGCGCTCCCGCGGGCACCGCCATCACCGGTGGCTTCATCAAGATCGTTGATACCATCGGCGGCGTAGCCATCCAGCTCGACGTTGACGGCAATGCCGGTCGTGGCGCCGGCCGCACCATCGCGACCCTTCGCGGCCTCACGGCCGCCCAGATCGCTCCGGCCCGCGACTTCACGCTCTAAGCAAGCCAGTTTGGTTAACGTCCAGCAGCCCGCCCCTTTTTGGGGGGCGGGCTTTTTTTGCTCAAAATGCAACTGCACAGCGGGAGCTGATATCCCAAGCGAGGCGGGGCTTGCGAGGTCTCGTGTCGCCCGCCAGCTTGCGAGTTCCCCTCCTCCATCCCTTATCCGTGAAACTCTCCGTAAAAGTTGATTATGCCTGTCGGGTGTTGGTGCAACTTACGCGCATGCATGGCCGCGCGGAGCTGGCGCACATCGAGGAGCTGGCCCGCCTTGAAGCGGTGCCTGCGAACTACTTAGTGCAAATCCTCAGCGAGCTGCGAAACGGCGGCCTGATCATGAGCCGCCGCGGCAAACAGGGTGGTTACGCGCTCGCGAAGCGCCCCGAAGAAGTGTCGCTCTACGACATCATTAAACTCATCGAAGGCGACGTGCTGGAGCTAGGCGGTGCGGTCGAGGGCCAGTCCGGCAAAAGCGTGGCGCGGGCCTGGCGCGAGGTGCGAACCGCACTGGAGGAGAAGTGCCGCGAGATCACGCTGGCGCAGCTTGCGGTGCGCACGGGCGAGGAGATGTATTACATTTGAAGCGGGCCGCCGCGTTTTTCTTTTTGCCGGAATCGAGCGTTGAACCGACGGCGGCGCGGCGGCATCCAAGACTCCTATGCCTCACGCCGTCCTGGTCCAATTGCTCATCGTGCAGGAACGCGACACCCGTCGCCGCCAGCTGGAACAACAGATCGCTGCCGTTCCCGTGGACCGCGCTGCGGTGGAAAAAGCCATCACCACCGAGAAAGCGGCCATCGAGACGGCCCGCACCGAAGTGAAGGAGCTGGAGACGAAGAAGAAGCTGCTCGAAACCGAGATCGGCTCAGCGGAAACCCTGCTCGGCAAATACCGCACCCAGCAGATGGCGGTGAAGAAAAACGACGAATACCACGCTCTCGGGCACCAGATCGAAACAATGGTAAAACAGATAAGCGCCCTCGAGGAGCAGGAGCTCGGCATCATGTATAACATTGATGAGGCCAAGGTCAGATTCGTGAGCGCCGAGGCGACGCTTAAAACCAACATCACGGGCCACGAAAAGAAGCTCACCGTGCTGGCCGAGCGTCTGGTGAATTTGCAGACAGAGCTGGACGAGGTGAAGGCGGCGGTGACGGTAGCCCGTGACCCGGCGACGCCTTACGCGTTGAGAGTTTACGACCGCGTAGCGGGACGGCAGTGGCCCGTCGTCGTGCCCTTGCGCGGCGGTAAATGCGGCGGGTGCCATCTCAAAGTTTCCAGCGAGGCGGATTCGGGCTCGCGCAGCGCAGACCCGGCGCAGCTCGGCATCTGCGACCAGTGCGGGCGGATCCTGTATTGGGATTTAGCGTAAGACGCGCGAACGCGCGGCCCGAGGGATCGCGAGCAAGCTCGCTCCTACGACAGACAAAATGCCGGAGAAGCGGCAAACTTGGTGGTTGTGCGCGGCGTTCGCGCGCGCAGGGTGGCCGTGCTGGTCCCGGGGTGAATGGTCGCTCCGGCGTTCTTTACATCCCAAGGCGCGGTCGAAAGCCGCGCCCCGTTTAAGATCATCGTCGGAGAGGAAAGTCCGGACACCGCAGGGCAGGACGCCACCCGAGGCCGCAAGGCCAAGTGTGGACGGCGCGCTTCAAGGCGCGTTGATGGACAGTGTCACAGAGAATAAACCGCCGCGCGGGCAACCGCAAGGTAAGGGTGAAAAGGTGGGGTAAGAGCCCACCGCGTTGACCGTGAGGTCGGCGGCACGAAAAACCCCGTCCGGTGCAAGGCAAAATAGGTGACTGGGCGGCTCGTCCTAAAGTCACGGGTATGCCGCATCCGCCGGCGCCAGACCGCGAGCAATCGCGATTCGGCGACTGGCAGGCAGGTCCGCCGCAAGACGGGCATTGAGAGAAATGACCATGATCCGCCGTCGCAAGACGGCGGGGAGACATAATCCGGCTTACAGCCCCGGGATCAGCACTTTGTTTTTAGCGGGCCAACGCGGCCCGTTCGTTTCGCGTAGCGGGGAGCGCCAGCGACCCGTGCTTCCAAGCGCTCACCCGCCGTTCGCCTCGACGTAGGCTTCCATGCCGACGCAGCTGCACACAAGGTTACGGTCACCGTAAACGTTGTCCACGCGGCCAACTGCTGGCCAGAACTTGCTCACCCGCGTCCACGGCGCGGGGAAGCAGGCCTGCTCGCGACTGTAGGCGCGAGTCCAGTCGTCGGCGCAGAGAACCTGCGCGGTGTGCGGGGCGTGCTTGAGGGGGTTGTCCAGCTTGTCGGCCTCGCCATTCGCCACCGCCTGCATCTCGCCGTGGACGCCGATCATGGCGTCGCAGAAACGGTCGAGCTCGGCCTGCGTCTCGCTCTCGGTGGGCTCGATCATAAGCGTGCCGGCGACCGGCCAGCTCATCGTCGGGGCGTGGTAGCCGAAATCCATAAGGCGTTTGGCGGCGTCCTCGACCTCCAGGCCGTGCTTTTTCCAACCGCGTAAATCAATGATGCACTCGTGCGCGACCAGGCCGAAGGGTCCGCGGTAGAGCACGGGGAAAAAGGGCTCCAGACGCTTCGCCATGTAGTTGGCGTTCAGGATGGCCAGGGCGGTGGCCTCGGTCAGACCGGCGCCGCCCATCATGCGGATATACATCCAGGAAATCACAAGGATGCTCGCGCTGCCGAAAGGCGCGGCGGATACAGCGCCGCCCTTCGCACCGGCGATCGACACGACGGAGTGGCCCGGGGCGTGGGGCGCGAGGTGGGCGGCGAGGCAGACGGGGCCGACGCCGGGACCGCCGCCGCCGTGCGGGATGCAGAAGGTTTTATGGAGATTTAGATGGCATACGTCGGCACCGATGCGGCCGGGCGAAGTGAGGCCGACCTGGGCGTTCATGTTGGCGCCGTCCATGTAAACCTGGCCGCCGGCCTCGTGGATGACGGCGCAGATCTCCTGTATCGTGGTTTCAAATACGCCGTGAGTGGAGGGATAGGTGATCATCAACGCGGCGAGGTTCGCAGCGTGGGCAGCGGTCTTGGCGCAGAGGTCGGCAACATCAATGTTGCCCGCGTTGTCGCAGGCCACGGGGACGACGGTGTAGCCGCACATGACGGCGCTGGCGGGGTTGGTGCCGTGGGCGCTGGTCGGAATAAGACAAATGGTGCGATGACCCTGGCCGCGAGCGGTCTGATAGCCACGAATGGCAAGCAGGCCGGCGTATTCACCCTGGGAGCCGGCGTTGGGCTGAAGGGAGACGGCCGGAAAGCCCGTGATCTCGCCAAGCCAAGTTTCCAGCTCGCGCACGAGGCGGGCGTAGCCACGCGTTTGGGCGGCAGGAGCGAAGGGATGCAGCTTGGCGAACTCCGGCCAGGAGACGGGGAACATTTCGGCGGCGGCATTGAGCTTCATTGTGCAGGAGCCGAGCGCGATCATCGAGTGGCAGAGCGAAAGATCGCGGGACTCAAGGCGCTTGATGTAGCGGAGCAACTCGTGCTCAGTTTGGTAGGAGTTGAAGACCTTGGCGGTCAGGAATGCACCCTGGCGTGCGAGGGCGCCAAAAGAAGCCTCAGGGCTGAAGCCTGAAACCGGAGAATCGGAAGGGAGCAGCTCGGCGGATTCGCTAAAGCAGGCGAGCACAGTGCGGACCTCGTCGAGGGTCGCGGCCTCGTCGAGGGAGAGAGCGACCGTGGTGTCGTTGACCGGACGGAGGTTGATCTTGCGGGCCTCGGCGGCGGCGATGACGCGGGCGGCGGAGACCTTGCTGATGGTGAGAGTATCGAACACCGGTAACGTATTGACCGTTGCGCCGGCGCGGCGGAGGGCGGCTGCGAGCAGCAAGGTGAGCGTGTGCACGCGGGTGGCGATGCGGCGCAGGCCGGTAGGGCCGTGGTAAACCGCATACATGGACGCGATGACGGCGAGCAGCACCTGGGCGGTGCAGATGTTGGAGGTGGCCTTGTCGCGACGGATGTGCTGCTCGCGAGTGCCGAGTGAGAGGCGGAGCGCGGGCCGGCCCTGCGCGTCGCGCGAAACGCCAACGAGGCGGCCGGGCATCTGGCGCTTAAGGGCATCGCGCGTGGCGAAGAAGGCGGCGTGCGGACCGCCGAAACCGAAGGGCACGCCGAAGCGCTGGGCGGAGCCGACCGCGACATCGGCGCCGAACTCTCCGGGAGGGCGCAATAGGGTGAGCGCAAGCAGATCGGTGGCTACGACGCAAAGGGCGCCGGCGGCGTGGGCCCGGTCGAAAATCGAGGAGAAATCACGGATGTCGCCGGTGGTGTCGGGGTATTGCACGAGCAGGCCGAAGAGACCGGGCACGGAGGCCGGATCGAGGACGAGGTGGTCGCCTACAAGCACGGTGACGCCGAGCGGTTCGGCGCGGGTTTGAACGAGGGCAATGGTCTGCGGATGGCAGCGGGCGGAAACGAAAAAGGTGCCGCCCTCGGCGTCCTTGACGCGGTGGCAGAGCATCATCGCTTCGGCGGCAGAAGTGGCCTCGTCGAGGAGAGAGGCGTTGGCGATATCGAGACCGGTGAGATCGGTGACGAGAGTCTGGTAGTTGAGCATCGCCTCGAGGCGGCCCTGGGCGATCTCGGCCTGATAGGGCGTATAGGCGGTATACCAGCCGGGGTTCTCGAAAATCGCGCGCTGAATGACGGGCGGGGTAAGCGTATCGTAGTAACCGGTGCCGATGAAGTTGCGGTAAACCTTGTTAAGCGAGGCGATCTCGCGGAGCTCGGCGAGCGCGGCGAATTCGCCAAGGGCGGCGGGCAGAGCGAGCGGGGCGGTGAGGCGGATGGCGGGCGGCACGGCGGCGTCCACAAGCGCCTCGAGCGAGGCGTAACCGAGAGTGGCGAGCATCGCAGCGCGCTCAGTGGAGTCGGGGGCATTGTGGCGCGGGGTAAAAGCATCGGTCGGCGCGAGCAGGGCGTCGAGTGCCACGGGCGAAATGGATGCATTGGCGGAGGGTTCGGAGACGACAGAGGAAGCCATGATGGCGGTAAGTTGAGCGGGAATAAAAGCCGTGCAACCCGGTTTGTAAGAGAGCGGCGCGAATCAATGCGGAGGGAGATTGCGAAGCGGGTCTTCCGCTCCACGGTGGCGGATATGAAGCCCGCTGAACGAGCCGATTTTATTAATACCCGCCTCGCCAGGCTTTATCCAGAAACGCCTGTGCCGCTGGACCATACGAGCGCATACACATTGCTGGTCGCGGTGTTGTTGTCCGCACAGTGCACCGATAAACGCGTCAACCTCCAGACCCCGGGGCTCTTCGCCAAAGCCGACACCCCGCAAAAAATGGTGCGCCTCACGGTTGGGCAGATTGACGCGCACGTGCGCCCCTGTGGTTTGGCCCCGCGAAAGGCGCAGGCGATCCGGCGGCTTTCGGAGTTGTTGATTGAAAAACACGGCGGCGAAGTGCCGCGCAGTTTTGCGGAGCTGGAGGAGCTGCCCGGCGTGGGGCACAAGACGGCCTCGGTGGTGATGGCGCAGGCCTTCGGCGTGCCCGCTTTCCCGGTGGACACGCATATCCACCGCCTTGCGCAACGCTGGAAGCTCACGCCACTCGGCGCGAACGTAGAGCGCACCGAGCGGGATTTGAAGCGGCTCTTTCCCGAGGCGCATTGGAACGCGTTGCACCTGCGGATTATTTTCTACGGGCGGGAGTATTGCAGCGCGCGCGGATGTGACGGGATGGTCTGCCCACTCTGCCGCGAACTGTTCCCCGAGCGCAAAAGAGCGGTGCGGGTGGTAAAGGCGTAGCGA
>CAMDHP010000099.1:0-7694 GCA_945898185.1 Akkermansia muciniphila
TCGTCCGCTGCCGCGGTATTCATCCGATTCAACGCGGGCGAGAAGCAGTTCATTCGCTCCGGTGGTTCGGGCGTAGTCCAAGGAGACCGAGGCTTGCCCCTTTTCGGCGCGGTCCAAGGTAAACGTGCCGTTGACATAGGGATCGATCGAATCCTGTCCTTTGGCGTCCGTGAAGGAGAACGCCTTTACGCCGGTTCTAATCGAAGATTCGATGCTCCCGGCTTTTCGCTGATAGGAGAGGCCGGGGTTAAAGCTCGCGGTGTAATCAGCAACCTCGGTGCTATTGGCGTAAATATTGGTGTCGTAAGCTCCGCTGAGATTGGCGGTGGCCGTCAAAGTGCCTCGAGCCAGCTCAGCGAAACCAAATGCGGAGGGAACGCACAGGACCCCCGCAGTGAGGGCACACGTGACAAGGCGGATTTGAATGTGATTCGTCATAAATTTTTATTATCTGAGGTTTTCGACGATAAATAAAGAGTAAAGCACTTGCGCAGAAGACTTCTGTGACCCTGTTGAACGAGGCAGTGCCATCACGGCTGTGAACACGAGGCGAATATTCGGTCGTTTGTGTGTATGTTTGAAAGGATGGAAGAAGATTCGCAACGTAACTGGTTCGCTAAAAGTTAATGCGCGCTCGAAGGAGGCACGAAGACCTGACGGGCGGTTTTCAAAATGATCACCACATCCAACCAGAGAGTCCACGTTCGGACATACTTCAGATCGAGCCGAACGCGGTTGCGAAGCAACTCGGGCGTTGATGTCAAACCGCGGAATCCGTTGCACTGGGCCAGGCCGGTGATTCCAGGTTTTACGAAATAGCGAATCTGGTAAACGTTCAGATCGCGGGAAAAAGCGCGACTGTGGGCGAGCAAGTGGGGGCGCGGGCCGACGGTGCTCATCTCCCCGCGCAACACGTTGATGAATTGAGGGATTTCATCCAGGCTCGAGCGTCGCAGGAACCGGGCGAATCCGAATACCCGATCATCATCGATGTCGGCCTGTTTATCCACATCTCCCGGCCCTTCATGCATCGAGCGGAATTTGAGAATCAGGAAACGAGACTGATTGTAGCCCGTCCGCATTTGAGCATGAAAAAGAGGTCCGGGCGACTGCAGTCGGTGCATGATCGCGACGAGAAGCGCGAGGGGAGGGAAAACCAAGACGAGCACCAAACACGCGATTACGATATCGAGCGTCCGCTTGAGACCGCAGTTGATCGGTTCTTGGAGCGGTTCGTCGTGAAGGCAAAGGAAGCTATGATTATCCTCCGAGACCATCTGGAGCGCATAGCCAAACCTGTCGCCAAAATTATTATGAATGATCAGACGCGAACCTTGAGCAATACAGCAGCCCAAGAGCTTTTCCGCATCGGCGGTGGTGTCGGGTAAATCGAACATCACAACTTGACTGATACTTTTGTCCGCCAGGACGCGACCCAGATCATCGAAGCTCCCTAGCCGAGGCACATCTGAAATCGGCAAATCTTGCTCATGGTAGGTGAGGTGACCAACCGGGGCCACGCCCAACTGAAGTTGATTGGCCAGCCAGCTTGAAAAATCAGGGAACCGATCTGTCCCGCCGATAAAAAGGGTCGGAACGGGCTTTTTATCGAAAAAGAACCGCCAATTAATCCATCTCGGTTGATGCCGATTCAAGACAGCCAACAAGGGCGCGAGCACGCCGAAGAAAACGAGAAGAAATAAGCGACTGATTCCGGGGTCCTTAAATAACACCACAATGGTAAACACGGCAGCGCCGGCGAATACGATCTGCCGGAAGGCGATCCGGGTGGAATCATAAAAATTCAACGGAGAGCTGGACCATAAAAGGCGCGGCTGGATTGAGTTACGGCACGCCAGCATTACACCCAGGAAAATTGCCGCAGGGTATGTCCAATAAGGGAGCAAGGTGCTAAACCTGATTCCAGAATGGCTCAATATAACCCAAAGCAAAGCTGACTCCAACGCGATAAACGTCTTATGTAGATAGATTAAACCCGAATTACGACGTAAAATCATTGAGCAAATTGACAAACTAACCACCAATGATTCTGTCGCACAGAGCGAGCTAAATTTTAGCGTTAGAGTTAATTACAGATTGAGATCGGTCATGAAAACCCCTCGAATTTGTGGGTCAAACGGCGGGCAGTCGCCTTTTTTCCTTTTCGCGGAGAAGGTCAGAAGCTGGCGAGGCGGTGCACAGCAGCGTGGTCCACAAAAATAAAACCGCCGGGCAATGCATGGGAAAATCAACCAGCGCGTAAGCAAGGACCAAGCCGGTCCCAATGGTCACCCACGCCCCCATCACGCCCTCCGCCCGTGCACCGCGAATCAGCAAAATCGCGACGGGCGCGAGCAAGCCCAAAAGACCGACCGCTCCCGTCTCCGCAACGAGTTCGGCCCAGTCATTGTGGGCATGCAAGACTTGGGTCGTGATCTCGCCTGAGGGCGCACGCAGATAATCGCCGTGGTAAACAGGGAACACCAACCCGAAACTGCCTACGCCCCAGCCCCACACTGGACGATCTGCCGCCAGCCGCAGCGTATCACTGCTCAGATTCATACGGATGTCTTCCGCCCCGGAAAGCAGCCCGCTTATCTGCGCCTGAGTGCGCGCCCAATGGGGGCGAAAATTATCCCGATTAAGCATCACCCCGCCGGCCAAAATCAGACCCGCCAAAAGCAATCCGCCGCCGACTCGTGCAAGGCGGACAAAAGGGGATGAGCGCTCCACCGACCGCGCACGCCAAAGCACCCATCCGGCACGAATCACCGCGATGCCCAACATACCCGCGGCGATCAGTAAACCCGAACGCGATCCCGGCATCGGTAAAGTGAGCGTGAGCAACGCCGCCACCCCGAATCCCGCTACCGTGGCATCAAGGCGCCCCCTGCCGCCCTGCCACCGGCGCAAAGCGGAAAAGGCGAAGCCCAGCGCGAGCGCGACCAGCAACAGCACATACGCGCTCCAGTGGTTTCGATAGACAAATGACGCGAAGTGGTAGCCGTGACGGGCGCGAACGAGCCCGAGAATATGCCCCCAATCCACGAAAAAGAAATACACCCCCACCAGCGCGACCAAAAGACCATGCCCCAGCAAGACCGCCCAGAGCAACCGCACCGCTCGCCGTCCGAAAGCCGTCTGGCGAATCGCAGCCCCCAACAAAAACGCGGATAGCCACGGCAACATCTCCGAGACCGTCTTCGCGCGATCTACCGTCGCCGGCAGCCAAACGACCCATCCCGTTCGTTCAATCAAACCGCTTGGTTTTATCGCTGACGGCTCATGAGAACGATTTACGAGGCTGATCGAAATCATCAGCGCGAAAAAAACAAACGGCAGAAATGCCACCCCATTGAAACGCATGCCTTCGCGCCGCGTCATCACCACCGCGCTCAACGCAGCCAGCACCGCGAGCACCGTGAAAGCCATCGGTGCCCACGAAGCCTTGCCGGCGAAACCCCAGGTGGTGCTCGCCACCGTCGCGAACACGAGCCCGCCAACCACCCATTCGGTGCGGCGCAGCGGATCAAACGTGGCGATGGAATGACGCGTCATAGTTAAAAACGCACTACCCTGACCACCTCCGCTCTCGGTGCGAGAACAGGTTTACCAGCCCGCGGGCGTATCTTCCTTTCCGGTCTCATCGCGACCCGGCCTTGCCTCGCCCAATCCCCTGCCCACCCGAACACCCGCCCCTTCGTCGCCGGACTTCCTTGTTGATTACGCCACACCTTGAGCTATACAAGAACGATCTCGTCCGGCACCGTTAATTGGTCCGCCGGCCGGGACGCCGCCGTGCGGACGTCCCCAAAATCGAACCCCTCGCCCTTACACATCACACGGACGTGATGGGGCGAAGCTTGTTCATTTTTTTCTAAACAGCTTAAATAAACTATTCCGTCCACGTCATGCCCAAGCTCCGTTTAAGGCCCGAAAACGCATCCCCGCCCGAAGCCCTTGCGTCCTCGGAGAGCCAGCTCGCCATCCAAGCCCAGTTCATCGAGCTCTTCGTGTCGGCGGCCGGCGTGCTGGGCGTGCCTCGCTCCATCGGCGAAATTTACGGCGTGATCTTCGCCGCGCCGCAGCCGCTGACCTTCCAGGAGATCGTGGAACGGCTCGCCCTCAGCAAGGGCTCGGTCAGCCAGGGTCTGCGCGCCTTGCGCAGCCTTGGCGCGGTGCGCACCGCCTACGTGCCGGGTGACCGGCGCGACTACTTCGAGCCCGAGACCGAGCTGCGCAACCTGGTGGCCGGTCTGCTGCGCGACCGCATCAACCCCCACTTGGAGCAAGCCCGCGACCGCCTCGGCAAGGTCCGCCAGCAAGTGAGCGCAGGCCAGGGTCTCAGTGCGACCGAGGCCGAGGTGTTGCGCTCCAGAGTCAACAAGCTGGAGAGCTGGCGCAAAAAGGGCGCCCTGCTTTTACCCTTGGTGGCCAAGGTGCTTGGTTGAACCGCTCAACTTCCCGGAACCCATGAACCAGCCCGAACCAATAGAACTGCGAATTCGCGCCCGCTCCGGCTGGCTCTGGCTGGACTGGCGCGGCCTCGTCGCCTACCGCGACCTGATCGTGCTGCTGGTGCGCCGCGACTTCGTTTCGAAATACAAACAAACCATCCTCGGGCCTGCCTGGGCGGTGGTCACGCCGATCGTTACCGCCGTCGTGTTCGGCTTCGTCTTCGGCCGCGTCCTCCGCGTCCCCACCGATGGCGTGCCTCCCTCGCTGTTTTACCTCTGCGGCTTGCTGGGGTGGAACTATTTTAACCAGACGCTCACGGGCACCAGCAACACCCTCCGGGGCAACTACGCGATCTTCAGCAAAGTGTATTTCCCACGCTTGGTGACGCCGCTTGCGACGGCCTTGTCCAACCTCGCCGCGGTCGGCGTGCAACTGCTCACCTTGGGACTGGTTTACGCAGCGGCTCTGGTCTCCACCCCGGCGCTGGCGGCTCGACCAACGTGGTGGGTGCTGGCCCTTCCACTCTTGTTTCTTCACCTCGCAATTCTGGCACTTGGCGGCGGTTTGCTGCTCTCGGCCGTAACGGCGAAGTATCGGGATTTCCAGCACGTCGCGCCCTTCCTACTTAATCTACTCATGTATGTGACGCCGGTGATCTACCCCATGTCGCAAATCCCGGAGAAATGGCGCTGGCTCGCAGCGATCAACCCGGTGGCCCCGGTGATCGAGGCTTTCCGCGCCGTGCTCCTCGGCACGGCCTCCTTCGACCCCGCCTACTACGCGCTCTCGCTGGCGGTGAGCGCCGCAGTGCTCCTCGTCGGCGTCGGCTACTACCAGCGTCTCGCGCGGGATTTCGTGGACTACGCCTGAGTCCGCCCCCGCCCCAACACGTAAGTTATTCGGCTCTGCAACCGACCCTGTAAAATTCATTCATGTCACGTCCTATCATCGAGGTTTCGGGTCTCTCCAAGCGCTACGCTCTGGGCGAAATCGGGTTCTCCAGTTTCCGTGAAGAAACTCAGCGCTGGATAAATCGCTGGCGGGGTCGTGAGTCGGAATCGGACAAAGCCGCAGCCACCGAACGTGAATTTTGGGCGCTCCGCGACGTGTCGTTTTCCATCAATCCCGGCGAAGTGATCGGGATCATCGGGCGCAACGGCGCAGGCAAGAGCACCCTGCTCAAGATTCTCAGCCGTATCACAGAGCCTACGTCCGGCGAGGCCGTGCTTCGGGGACGCGTAGCCAGCCTGCTCGAAGTGGGCACCGGTTTCCACCCCGAGCTGAGCGGCCAGGAAAACATATTCCTTAACGGCGCGATACTCGGCATGAAGCGTCCCGAAATTGCCGCAAAATTCGACGAGATTGTCGCCTTCGCTGAGATCGAAAAGTTCATTGATACGCCAGTGAAGCGCTACTCGAGCGGGATGTATGTGAAGCTCGCCTTCGCCGTCGCCGCCCACCTTGAGCCCGAGATACTCATCATCGACGAGGTGCTTGCCGTCGGCGACGCCCAGTTCCAGCGGAAATGCATCGGCCGCATGCAGACAATCGCAAACAGCGAGGGCCGCACCGTGCTTTTCGTGAGCCACGCTATGACGACCATCCGTCGCCTCTGCCAGCGTTGCATCGTGCTCGAAGGTGGCCGGCTGCGCGGCGTCTATCCTTCAGAAGAGGCCATAGAACATTACAACCGCGACGTCGGAGCGACGGAGCTCGACGTCGAAACCGACGCCCTGCCCCGCGCCTGGGGCAGCACCGGCGAAGAGGCCCGACTCATCCGAATCCAAGCAGGCGACGGACGCGGACTCTTTTTTGGTGAACCGCTTTCACTCACGTTCACCGTGCGCGTTCGCTCGCCCATCGACGCGGGCATGATCGGCATCGCCTTCAACACCGTCGAAGGCAGCCGGGTAATGACTCTCGATAGCGACGCTAGCGGCAAGACGCTTCGCCTCGCACCCGGCCTCCACACCGTGACCCTCTCCCTGCCTTCCCTCCCCCTTTCGCCCGGTCGTTACTATTGCCACGCCGCCATCGGTCAGGGCCAGCACATGTGCGATGTCATAGACAACTTTGCCCTTTGGGAAATCCACGCCGGCGGACGCAACGACTGGGAAAGCGACCGCGCCTTCGGCGGTTGCCGCCTGCGCGCTTCAGTAACCCATCAAGTCATCGCTCTCTGAGTGATCCAGCATTCGCCGCGCATGTCCCTTCGCCTCCTCGTGATTACCCGTCACACACCGCTTCCATGGGAAGACGGCGCCGGGGCTTACCTTTTCGACCTGCTCGCCTACCTCTCCGCCCACGGCTTCGACGTGACTATCGCCTGGACCCAGCCCCACGACCACCTTCGCTGGCGCGGCTGGTGGAAACCGCCCTCCACTTTCACCCGATTCGTCCGGCTTCGCGCCCCTGGCGCATGGTCCGTGGCGGGCGGACTGTTCTTCCCCGCCGTGTATTGGCAGCCCTTCGCCGCCCGCTTAAAGCACGCTATTAAAACCACGTTGATCCGCTTCGGTTTATTCGACCGCTCCGGGTCCCGTGCCCGCCGCAGAGCCCAAGCCCCGACCCAGATCGCCTCCGCTCCGGGCGGCTGGATGGCCAAACCAGACGCCGCCGAACGCGCCTTTATCGCCGAAATGATCCGCGACGCCCGCCCGGATGTAGTGCTTGCCAACTACGCCTGGCTGCTGCCCGCCATACCGGCCTCGTTCACCGGCCTGCGCGCCTGCGTCCACTCCGACGTGGCGTGGCAACGTGCCGCCCTCTCCGCCCCGCCCGACACAGAGCCGGAATTCACGCCCGAAATTGAGGCCAAACTTCTCTCCATCGCCGACGTGATCGCTGCCATTTCCGCCACCGACGCCACCGAGCTCGCCCGCCTCGCCCCCCGCGCGCGTGTCGTCCTCGCGCCCAAGTCGGTCGCGCCCGCCCCCTTGCCGCCCGCTCCCGCAGACTCCACTCGTGTGCTTTTCGTTGGCAGCGACAACGCCTTCAACGCCGAGGGCCTCGCTTGGTTTCTTGATTCCGTCTGGCCGTTCATCCTCCGCCGCGTCCCCGCCGCCCGCTTGGATTTGTGCGGCTCCATCGCCCGAGCGCTGCCAAAACCGCTCCCGGCCGGCGTCGACGACCATGGCCCGGTTCCCGACCTCGCCCCCTTCTACCGCGAGGCCGTCGTCGTGGTCGTTCCCCTGCTCCGGGCCACCGGCCTCAACATCAAGCTCGTCGAGGCCGCC
>CAMDHP010000100.1 GCA_945898185.1 Akkermansia muciniphila
ACGTTTGCCCCGGCGATTGTCACCCAGTTGCCGCCGCTTAAGTATTGAATACTAAACTGGGCGAGAGGCGACGAATCGTCGAAGCCGCTGAATATCTGCGCGCTGCCGATCTCCACCGGAAACGGAAAATCGATGCGAGCGGTGTTATACGCCCAGTTTTCGCTCTGCCAGCGGTTGTCGTTTCCGGTCACGCCATCGGTCGCGTAGGAGGCGAGCCGGTTGCCGGCCACCGAGCCGGGTGTCATGGTTTGGAATTTGGCGAGGTTGACGCGCTGCGGGACGATCAGTGGGGAAGCCACACCCGCCACGCTGAGCGTGGCGCTGGTGGTTGGGGACGCTTCGTATGAAACAGTGGAGGACTTGAGTTTTAAGGAGCCGTTGCCGCCGGAGTTGGTAGGTGTGACGGTAATTCTAAAACGCGTGCCGGTAACGGTTAAATTCGCGGTGAGCGGAGAGTCGAACGCGAAGATGTATTCCCCGCCAATCGTAAAATTATAGGTGCCCGTTGTGGTGCCTACGATGACATCGTCGGCACCGCCGAGCAGTTCGTCTGCGCCGAGATAAGTGAAAGAAACCGCCACGGAGGAGGCGTCGTTCGCGGCGGCACTCGTGTGGGCCGCGAAGCCTAGGCCGGTAAGGCAAACTTTAGTCGGGCCTTGGTTACGCGTGAGTAAACCATTAAAGTTTCGGTTGAAGATACCTACACTCGGCTGGTTTATATCGGTGTCGCTACCGCCATTCAGCGCATCATCTATGAAGAATGTCGGGCCCAAGCTGAGCGTGACGTTGCCTTGCTGAATGGTAGCCGCGTTGAGGGCGAGGGGGCTTGCAACCAAGAGAACCGCAGCCAGCCAACGAGATGCGAAAAGGTATGGATTCAGTTTGGTATTAGACATAAAGCATACAACTCGCTGCGTTGGTTAATTTTCCTGGAGGCAGTTTAAGTTGTTTTAAGATGCCGATGCGCAGCGAGATGATGTGGTTTTTATGGAAGCGTAAGGCAAAACGTGAGGTTGATGCGAAAGAGAAGGCGGTGGCATTGAACCCAATTCGGGAGGTTTCGGGAAAATCAGGGGTTGAATTTCTCTGGATTAGCTCGCCGGGCAGCTCATGGACTATTCCATCTTAACTTCATCCTGGCTGATAGTGACTTAAAAGATGCCCAGGATCGAATTGAGGGGCGGGCGTTCAAAAAGCGTAAAATTGTGTGCGCAGCCGATGTAGTCAAGACGGCTGGAGTTCATTCTGGGTGGAACGGGTTGGATTTTGGGTGTGGCGTAAGTTCGATGGCAAAAGGGCACCGCTGAGCAGACTGTCGTAGGGGAGAAGGGTTGTTTTTCCACTACAGGCGGCGCCGCTGGACACACGATGGAACGTGGCTTCGCCGAGATCTATTGCGGCCTCATGCCGCGTATAATTGAACAGGAAATCGACTGGACCATCTGCACCGATGCGGGTCTTTCGGATGACTCCGCGGGGCAAAACAAGGCGGGGCAATCCCAGCTTGGCGGCGAGATGCTCGTAGAACCCAATATAACCCTCTTCGGCGAGGCGGGCTCCAACGTAGACGGTCTTTCCGAGGCCCCAATTATTTTGTAGAACGATAGGGGAGCCGGCATAAAATTCCGATGCGACGGTTGCCAGCGTCTGCGCGCCCTCTGAGTGGAGGCGCTCGACGATGTCTGTGGCTTCAGTGCATCCCGCTGCGCCAAAGACCGAGCCCTGTATGCGGACTCTCTCGTCGTCTAAAAGGTAGTCTACTTCCTCGTTCCAAAGGCCGAAAACCTCACGCAGGCAGGGACCGGGAAAGCCGCCGCGCCAGCAGCGGTTGTTCCCATCGACGTAGCCGGTGAGGTAGGTGGCGACCCACGCGCCGCCTGCCGCCGCGAACTCCGCTAGGCGCCGTGCGGTGTCGTCGGTGAGCAAGTAGAGCGCGGGGGTTACGACCATGCGGTAGGCGGAGAAATCCGCGTCTGTCGAAACTAGATCAACCTCGACTCCGGAAGAGCGAAGGGCGCGGAAATGCTCGACGCAGGCCTCGGTGTAACGGTCGCCATAGGTGCCTCTTTTCGGCCCGGCAGAGGCCTCGAGCGCCCAGCGTGCTTCCCAATCATAAACCAGTGCCACCGGTGCGCGGCTGGGCGACAGACCGACGACGGGGGAGAGCGTTTGGAGAACGCGGCCGACCTCGGCGCATTCCTTGAAGACACGCGAGTCCGAGCCGCCCTCGTGGTCGATCACGGCTCCGTGGAATTTCTCGAACCCTCCGCGTCCTTTGCGCCATTGAAAATAGTGCACGACATCCGCGCCGTTGGCTACGGCTTGAAGGACTTCTTGAAGGTGGACGCCGGGCCGCTTGAGTTTGTTAACTTTGCCCCAATTCACGGAGCTAGGGGAGCACTCCATCATGATCCACGGATTCCCGCCGGCGAAGCCGCGCACAAGGCTGTGGGTGAAGTCGGATCCGAGGGATTTTCGCCAAGAGTCTTCGCGGTCGTCGTGCAGGGGGTAAATGTCGTTCGAGATGCAGTCGAGCGTGCGGGACCACTGCCAATAGTTGGTGGTGTGGTTTGTGCCCATGAAGTTTGTGGTGCAGGGCACCTGAGGGGCGAGGTCGCGCAGCGGCGCCATCTCGTTTTCGATAAAAGACACGTGCTGATCGTTTACGAATCGCAGCCAATCCAACGTGAGACCATCGATGCTTTGGTCGAAGGTAGGAACCTGCGACCAGTCTGTGAATGTATGATTCCAAAACGACGTCCACCACACGCGGTTCAAGTCCCCTAGGCTGCCGTAGCGACGGCGCAACCAATCGTGGAAGGCGCCCTTGCAGCGCTCGCAATGGCATTCGCCGTTGAACTCGTTGCCGACGTGCCAAAGGGCGAGCGAAGGGTGGCGGCCGTAGCGCAAGGCCAGCTCCCGATTGATGCGCTGGGCTGCCTCGCGGTAGACAGGGGACGTGGGGCAATGGTTGTGTCGCCCGCCGGAGGGCTCGCGCCGGCCGTCGCGACCGACGCGGCGAATTTCGGGATGGAGCTCAGAGAGCCACATCGGCTTGCTTGCGGTGGGTGTTGCGAGGAACACCTTTAGGCCCGCTTTCGCAAAGCGATCCATTGTGGTGTCGAGCCAATCAAAGGTGTAGATTCCGGGGCTGGGCTCCAACGCGGTCCAAGAAAAGATTCCTATTGAGGCGGACGTGGCGTTAATCTTCCTCATCAGCGCAACATCTTCCAAAAGGACAGTCTCGTCGTCCAGCCACTGGTCTGGATTGTAATCAGCGCCGTAGAGGATGCGCTCGCAAAAGGGTAAACGATTGGGCCTTTTCATGGAGTGTTCAGGCTTTTCGCGAGATGATTGGAGCGGCTGCTTCTGTGCTATTCAAGCGGGTCGGGCTAGTGATTGAAAAGTGTCCGAGCGAACCTGAAACTGAAAAAACAGCGGGTGAGGCAAATTCCAATATTTTTAAAAGCTCTTGGCCTGCAGGCGAAGCGACGCCAAACTTTAGAGACATGGTGAATTCCTGTCCGAAAACTGTCTGATAGTCAAATTGAATTTCACTTTTCTTGCTTTCATGAATCTTCTTCCCTAGAACCATACTAGATCAATTTTATGTCAGCCATTACCAATATCGAACGACCGCTCGCCATCAGCCCCGAGGCGAATCGTCGGGATGCGGCTAGCAATCAGATCAAGCACTTTATTCGTTCAAATCGGCTGGCACCAGGCGAGCGCTTGCCGACGGTGCGCAAGATGTCCGAGCACTTTGAAATCACTCGTGACGCAGTTTGGCGGGCGCTGCGTCAGTTGCAAAAGGAGGAGTGGCTGGAAGGTCTTCCAAACAAGCGCTATACGGTTTCTGGAAAGCTCTACAATAGTATCCTGCGTTCGATCCGGGTAAGGGCGATTTTCTCGGGTGAGGGATACATTTACTTTTCGGGATTTCGCCGCCTTGCCGACGCGCTTAGTCGAGAGTGCAGGTATAACAACATCGACCTTCACATCGATCTGCTTCCGCTGGGCAAAATGCCAGAACAGTCGGTATGGGAAAACTGCGACTTCTTAATGATGGACAGTGACAGCAGCCGAGCCTTTTTGAAGGTCTTTGAAAAGTTTCCCGTGCCGGTGATCGGGCTCGACGCCAACTACAGCGACCTCTACGAGGCGAATTTCGTGACCGATCACCATTTGGGCGGGCGATTCGCCGCCGAGGCCATGCTCAAACGAGGCGATCGCGCCGCGGTAGTGGTTTACCACGCGGGCTCGGAAAACAACCCGCGGATCGGAGCGCGCATCGATGGATTTCGCCAGACTTGGCTGGAAGGTGGGCGCTCGCTCGAATCCATCACGCTAGTGCCTATTGAATGGAGCCGAAGTTCCTTTGAGATCGCGTTGAATGTGCAGAAACATCTCGAAATCTTCCCAGCTAAGGGGAGTTACTTCGTGACGGATGGGCGGTTGGCGACGAACTTTCTGGAAGTGCTGGCTTTTCAGCGGGTGGATGTGCCACAAACAGTCGCCTTGATCGGCTACGATGGCGCGCAACGAGGCGAGTTGACTGATCCGCCTATGACAACGATCCAGCAGGACATGGATCGCATCGCTTTGTCCGCAGTGAGCTGTATCCGGGACATCGCCTCCGGGAGTGAGAAATCCAAGGTGCTCGAGCGCGTCGCGCCGGTGCTGGTAACGCGCTCTTCGTTTTGATTTTTGCCGATCGGCCGGCCTCCTTCATACCGTTAATGTTGGATCAACTTCCGCTAATGGCCGGGCACTGCTGACGCTGGGGTAAAGGGGAATAAAGGCCTTTCACTAACATGATGGAACTGTCTCTATACTAATTATTACGATAGCGATCACCCAACGCGCATGTGCGGATACGTCTCCTCATACGGTGACTAAAGTTGATGCAGCCACGATTGTTGGGCGCGATGGAAACTTGATGCTTCAGACGCATTTTAGCATGTTTATCCAACTAAGCGCCGGAAGCGGTTCGTTAGAGGAGCGGAAGCCGGCCGGGATCCCGCCAAGTTCGCGGTTGAAAGCGTTGGAATAAAGATTACACGTGAAGGCGCGCGCATTTACACACGCTGCCTTGTGTTGATCGGCAAATCCACAGGCGGGGCGATCCGCCCGTTTTCGTTTGATCCAAAAAGTTGGGTTTTTGATATAAAATTCCTACGGTTCCCGTGGAGCGACGGGGTTGGCGAGTTTACCAGGCCGTAGGTTACAGTGTGCGAACACCATCGGCGACGCGGTAGTCGAGCGGTGTGACCAGAATTACGGTGCTCAACGCGCCCGCGTCGGCGGGAAGCGCGAGTTCCAGAGCAGCACTGCCTGGCGCTATGTCTGGCAAGGCAATGGAGCCGTGCCTTGCCTCGGTGTCAGTCCACTCCACGCGGTAACCGCGCAAGGCGTAGCTGGGCAATGCGCCCGCTGCCCGCGGCGTGAGAACGATGCGACGGCTATCGAAGGACAAATTTTGCACCGGTGCGAAGGCGCGGCGCACTTCTTGATAGGCGCCCTTAAGGGTGCGGTTTACATCCACCACGCCCCACTCGCGGTTGCCGGAGGCTGGCGTGCCCTTGTAGTCGCTACGGTAGTCGTTAAACGTCCAGAGCGAGCCGCCGATCACGTATGGCTGCTCGCCGATGGCGGCCCAGATCTCCGAAAAACGTGGCACCTTCGCGGCGGCGCCCACGCCGATCTGTTCAACGCCAAACTCGGCCATGAAGACCGGTTTTTCGGGCCAGTCGGCGCGAACTTTTTGGATACATTTTCCAAAATGTTTGGGCGAGGTCGAGTAGACGTTGAGCATCGCTAAATCGCTGTGGGTGACGCCGTCGTTGGCCGGGTTGGCCGTCGAGCGTTGTGCGGTGAAGCTGACGTAGGTGACGATGCGGTGCGGATCGAGTTCGCGGCGCACGTAGTCGTTCATAGATTTCACGTAATCGTAGTTATTTTCGATTTCGTTGCCGGTGCTCCAGCCGATGATGGAAGGGTGGTTGTAGTCGCGGGCGATCATCTCGGCGAGCCATTGCTTGGTGCGGGGGTTGTCCTTCACCACTTGGGGGTCGTCTTTGCCCCAGATCGGGATTTCTGCGATGATCATGAGGCCTTTCTCGTCGAGGTAGTCCTGAAGGTTGGTCGCGTGCGGACTATGCATGAGACGGGAAAACACCGCGCCGGATTCCTTCATTAGATCCACGTCCCGACGCACGAGGGCGTCGGGCTCGGTGTTGCCGGTTCCGGGGCTATCGCTCACGCGGTTAAAGCCCGGCACGCGGATGCGTTCGCCATTGAGATAGAGTCCGTCGGCATTGAGCGCGATGTGGCGTATGCCGAAACGGTCTCGACGGGTGTCGAGCACACGTTTTCCGGCTGCCAGTGTAGTGGTAACCGAATACAGATTGGGTTGGTCAAAGTGCCAGAGCGCGACCTGCGCCTTCCCCAGATCGAGCTGGGTGGTCACGTCAACCGTGCTGCGAGCGGGTATGGTTGCTTTGAGCGTCGAAGCGGTGGCCACGGGACTTTCGGTGGTCTCGCCGGCGCCGACCAAGCCGAGCAAGCTGATCGCAGGTGCGAGCTTCACCTTGAGGGGCTTGGCAGAGGCGTTGGCCAGACGCCAGGTAAGGAAGAGGCGGGCGGTGCCCTTCGCGAGGTCGGGCTCGGAGCGCACGTGCTGGTAAACAATGCGCGCCTCTGAGTTGGCTCGCAGAGATACGTCGCGGCTGATGCCGCCCCACGCCCACCAAGCGCCGCGCCGGTAGGTGTTATCGGCGCGCACCGTGACGGTGTTGGGTGCGTTGCGCCGCACGATATCGGTGACGTCGAACTCGAAAGGCGTGTAGCCGCCGATGTGAGTGCCGAGCACGCGGCCATTGAGCGTGACCTCGGCGTCGTGATAAACGGCGTCGAAACACAGGCGGACGCGGGAATCGGGCGTCCAGTCTGCCGGAACGTCGAAGTCACGTTGATACCAGGCGGGGCCCTTGTGGGTTGCGAAGCGTGGATCGGTGTCCCAGTTTCCCGGAACGGGGAGCTCTGTCCAATGGCTCGGGGAGGCGGTGGTGGATTCAGGCGCGTTCTCGGTTATACCGAAGCGCCAGACGCCGTTGAGCGAAAGGGTGTTCTCACCGACGACGGAGCCTGACCAGCTAGATGCCTGTGCAAAATTCACGTAAAGAACGAGTAATACGAATAGAATGTGGCGGTGCGAGGAGTATGCGGGCATGGAATGGTTTCAATCTTCTTATCAGACAAAAATCAATCACTAAGCGATTGTAGTTATATTGTTAATAACTAGAGCATTTAAAATAGAGTTGTAGCCGAAATTTTCACGTTGGCCCGACTTTGCGTCGGGCCGGTTCGGTGTGCAACCGCGAGAAGAAATCGTGGCCTCATGCACGGTGAGACCCTACAAAATCAGGCGGCTGCAATTCTTTTTGAAACGCTCTAATTG
>CAMDHP010000101.1 GCA_945898185.1 Akkermansia muciniphila
TCGCGATAAAAAGAAACCGGCACCCCCGGCGGAAGGCTGCCGGCCAAAATGCACCAGCGCGTCTGGATGGTATCGAGTTGGCGAACGAGGGCCGCGAGATCCTCCGCCGTCGGGCTGAGGCCGGGGAAGTTCAGGTCGGTGGTCTCGCCGCGCTCCGGGTCCACGATTTTCAGGCCGGTGCGGGTCGTCCCCGGCAAACGCAGACAGCCATCCTCGATGCCGCGCGCCGCCATGAAGGTCGCGAAGAGCTCTGCGTTATCGCGTCCGAGGAAACCCAGCGCGGCGGTGCGGATACCTTGCGGCGCGAGTGCGGCAGCGACGTTGATGCCTTTGCCGCCGGGGCGGTCGCCGAGGTGGGCGGCACGGTTCACCGCACCGGGCGCAAGCCCGTTCACTTCGATGGTGCGATCAATGGCCGGATTGAGCGTCACAGTCGCGACGTCGAAGAGGGTGGGGGAGAGCGTCGGCATTTCTACGCGAACGGATAGATTTCGGCGCCAAGTGCGAGCATCTGCTCTTCCTCCCCGTCCCCCGGCGGAGGTTTCCGTGGTGGTATGTTCTCGCTTGAATCTAAAAACGGCATTGGAAACCGCGGATTGCGCGGATGAACGCGGATACAAGACGAATGCCAAATATCGATGCATCACCTCCATGGTGGGTTCCGTTGGTTCGTGGTATTTTCTGTATCCTTTTTTATCCGCTCAATCCGCGTAATCCGCGGTTGGTTTGAACTGTCGAATCTAGGTTGAATCCGGCTTTGCCAAGTTGATCCTTTCTTTGCCTGCTATCGGTTTTCATCGTCTCTAAAGCCCGCCCTTTTCCTCCCATGTCCACCGCCTCCGACCTTATTGATGATTTGCAATGGCGCGGCTTGCTGGCCGACTGCACCGACCTTGCAGGTCTCCGTGCGCGCCTCGCCACCGGCGCGCCGATCACGGTCTATTGCGGCTTCGATCCCACCGGCGACTCGCTCCACGTCGGGCATTTGATGGGGCAGCTCACGCTCGCCCGTTTCCAGCGCGGCGGACATCACGTGATCGCCCTCGCGGGCGGCGCTACCGGCATGGTCGGCGATCCCTCGGGCCGCTCCTCTGAGCGCAACCTTCTCACCCGCGAGCAACTCGCCCACAACATCGCCTGCATCAAGGCGCAGCTCTCCCGCTTGCTCGATTTTACCGTGGCCGCGAACCCGGCGCGTCTGGTGGACAACGCCGACTGGATCGCGCCGATCAGCTTCCTCGATTTCCTCCGCGACGTCGGAAAATATTTTTCGCTCAATGTCATGCTCGCCAAGGACTCGGTGAAATCCCGCATGGAGGGCGAAAGCGGTATCAGCTACACCGAGTTCAGTTACCAGTTGTTGCAGGCCTACGATTTCCTGCACCTTCGCCAAACCTTCGGCTGCGAGGTCCAGATCGGCGGTTCTGATCAGTGGGGCAATCTCACCGCCGGCACCGATCTCATTCGCAAAAAACTCGGCTCCGATACCACTGCCTTCGGATGGACGTTTCCGCTCATCACCAAGAGCGATGGCACTAAATTCGGCAAGACGGCCAGCGGCGCGGTCTGGCTCGATGCGACCCGCACCAGCCCCTACAAGCTCTATCAGTTTTTCGTGAACACCGAGGACGCCAAGGTCTGCGAATACCTGCGCAAGTTCACCTTTCTCACCCGCGCCGAGATCGAGCCGCTCGAGGCCGCCCACGCCGCCAACCCCGGCGCGCGCGAAGCCCACAAGGCCCTCGCCCGCGAGGTTACCGAGCTCGTTCATGGCGCCGCTGCGCTCGATGCCGCGCTGAAGGCTTCCGCGATCCTTTTCGGTGCCGAGATTGGCGATACTTCCGAGGGCACCTTTAACGACGTCGTCGGCGAGATTCCCACTTTTCCGCTCGAAGCCGCCCGCCTCGCCGACACCGGATTTTCCCTCACCGAGGCTCTCGTGCTCACCGCGCTCGAAACGTCCAAGGGCAACGCCCGCAAATCCATCGAAGCCGGCGGCGTCTACGTGAACAATACCAAGTGCGATCCCGCCCAACCGGCCCGCGCGCTGGGCGCCGCCGATCTGCTCTTTGGCAAATACATCCTGCTTCGTAAGGGCAAAAAATCCTACGCCGTGCTTCGCGTCGCCTGACCATTCGCGTTCACTTCTCGCAATCGTCTCATGTCCGCTTCTGCCTCCGATCAGCTCTTTGCCCGCGCCCAGCAACTCATTCCAGGCGGGGTTAATTCCCCCGTCCGCGCGTTTCGATCTGTCGGCGGCGCGCCGTTCTTCACCCGCTCCGCGCAGGGCGCCACGCTCACCACCGTGGACGGCCGCGAGCTGGTTGACTTCGTCTGCACTTGGGGGCCCGCCATTCACGGCCACAACCATCCGCGCATCAAGGCGGCCATCGCCGACGCCCTCGAGCGCGGCACTTCCTTCGGCACGCCCAATCCTTACGAGGTCGAGATGGCCGAGCTCATCGTCTCGTTTTTCCCGTCCGTCCAGAAGGTTCGCATGTGCAGCAGTGGCACCGAGGCCACCATGTCCGCCGTGCGTCTCGCCCGTGGTTTCACCAAGCGCGACAAGATTATCAAGTTCGCCGGCTGTTACCACGGCCACTCGGATTCGTTGTTGGTCGCCGCCGGCTCCGGCGCGCTGACTCACGGTTATCCCGACAGCGCGGGCGTGCCGGCCGCCTTTGCTCGCGAGACCGTCGTGCTGGCTTTCAACGATCCCGCCGCGCTCGATGCCGCCTTTGCCGCCAACCCCGGCCAGATCGCCGCGGTCATCCTTGAGCCTTACATCGGCAATGTCGGTTTCATCCGCGCCGAGCCCGGCTTCCTGCAACACGTCCGCGCCGCCACCGCCCGCGCTGGCACCGTCCTTATTTTCGACGAGGTGATGACCGGCTTCCGTCTCTCTCGCGGCGGCGTGCAGGAGTTGGAGCACATCGTTCCAGACCTTACCTGTCTGGGTAAAATCATTGGCGGCGGCCTGCCGGTCGGCGCCTTTGGCGGTCGCGCCGAGATCATGGATCACCTTGCCCCGCTCGGGCTGGTGTATCAGGCCGGCACGCTCTCGGGCAACCCGCTCGCGCTCGCCGCCGGCATCGCCCAGCTCCGCCTGCTCGACGAGGTAAAGCCCTACGCGCGACTCGACGCCCTCGGCAGCCAAGTTTGCGCCGCCGCCGCTGCCGCTGCGAAGGCGAAGGGCTTGCCGCTGCAAACTCCGCAGTGCGGCTCGATGTTCAGTCTCTTTTTTAACGAGAACCCGGTGCGCGACATGCCCACCGCGCTCGCGTCCGATGCCAAACTCTTCGGCCGCTTCTTCCGCGCCTGCCTCGATGGCGGCGTGTATCTGCCGCCCAGCGCCTACGAGGCCTGGTTCCTCAGCACCGCACACGAGGGCCCTGCCATCGCTCGCGCCTGCGATGTCATCACTGACGCGATCGCAGGCCTCTGAAAGGCCTTCGGCGGGACGCCGAAGGCAGCCTGCGGGACGCAGGCGCTCCCCGGACCAAGGGAAGCTTTTCGGATCAGCAGAACCCCCACCGGACCGGACCGACTTCTTTCTGAAAAGCCGACCCGGTTTAAACGCGAAGTTTAATCAGACCGCGGGCGGCGCGTCGGGTGCGGGCGCAGCGGGTGCGGCGAGCGCGGCGGTTGCAACGGTTGTTGTGGGCGGAGTGGGTTTCGCGGCCTCGGGCTTTTTCTCGATTTTCACCGGCAGGGCGCGGGTGGCGATCTCTTGCTTGAGGCGCTCGAAGTAGGTCGCAAAGGGCAGCACACCTTCGTCGCCCTTCGCGCGGCTGCGGACGGACACGGAACGCACCTCCGCCTCTTTCTGGCCGACGACCAGCATGTAGGGAACTTTCGCGAGTTCGGCGCGGCGGAGCTTGGCGCCGACTTTGTCGCTGTCGGCGTCGAGGGTCACTCGGATGCCAGCGGTGCGGAGTTGGTTGAACAGGTCGCGGGCGTAGTCGTTTACCTTCTCGGAGATGGGGGCGATGCGGACTTGCTCGGGGGCGAGCCAGACGGGGAAGTCGCCGTTGAAGTGCTCAATGAGCACGCCGCAGAAACGCTCCATCGAGCCGAAGGGCGCGCGGTGGATCATGACGGGGCGGTGTTTCTCGTTGTCGGCGCCGATGTAGGTGAGATCGAAGCGCACGGGGAGCACGTAGTCCACCTGCACGGTGCCGAGCTGCCACTCGCGGCCGATGACGTCTTTGATTACGAAATCGATCTTCGGGCCGTAGAAGGCGGCCTCGCCGGGCTCCTCGGTGAAGGGGACGCCGAGGGTGGCGGCGGCTTCGCGGCAGGCGGCTTCGGCCTTGTCCCACTTTGCGGGATCGCCGGTGAACTTGGAGCTGTCGGGATCGCGCAGGCCGACGCGCACGCGGTAGTCGGCCATGCCGAGGGTGGTGAGCACGGTTTTAACGAGGCTCAAGCAGCCGCGGATCTCGTCGGCGACCTGATCCTCGGTGACGAATAAATGGGCATCGTCCTGGGTGAAGCCACGCACGCGGGTGAGGCCGTTGAGCTCTCCTGATTGTTCCCAACGGTAAACGGTGCCAAACTCGGCGAGGCGCACGGGCAGATCGCGGTAGGAGTGCGGCTGGGAGGCGAAGATCTTGATGTGGTGCGGGCAGTTCATCGGCTTCAGGAGGAAGCCGTCGAGGAGCTCGGTCGGGTCTTTGATGCGCTCGGGAGCGATGACAGTCTTGCCGGCGCGGTCATTGATTCCGGCGGCGAAATTGGCGGACACGGCCTCGAGGCGGGCGGTCATCTCGGCGCAGCCGCAACCGGCGGCGGAGATTTGCGCGAGCTGGTCGGGCTCCATGATGGCGGGGAACTGCGACTCCTTGTAGTAGGGGAAGTGACCCGAGGTTTTGTAGAGCGCGAGCTTGCCGATGTGCGGCGTGAAAACCTGCGAATAGCCCTGTTTGCGGAGCTCCTCCATGATGAAGTCCTGCAAGGCCTGGCGAAGGACGGAGCCGTTGGGCGTCCAGAGGATGAGGCCCTGGCCGACGTCTTCATCAATGTGGAAAAGTTTGAGATCGCGACCGAGTTTGCGGTGGTCGCGGAGTTTGGCCTGTTCCTGGCGCTCGAGGTATTGGGCGAGCTCCTCCTTGGAGGCGAAGGCGGTGCCGTAGATGCGCTGGAGCTGCTTATTTTTCTCGTCGCCGCGATGGTAGGCGCCAGCGATTGAGAGGAGTTTGTAGGCCTTGACGCCCTTGGTGTAACGGACGTGGGTGCCGGCGCAGAGGTCGATGTATTCGCCGTTTTGGTAGAAGGAGATCGCCTCGCCCTGGGGAATGTCGGCCAGACGGCCGAGCTTGTAGCGCTCCTGGCCGCGTGAGCGGATGATGGTCTCGGCCTCTTCGCGGGAGACCTCCTTGCGACGGAAAGGCTGGTTTTCCTCGATGACCTTTTTCATCTCGACCTCGAGCTTGGCGAGGTCGTCGAGGGTGAGTTTGTGCTCGAGATCAATGTCGTAGTAAAAACCGGTGTCGGTGGGCGGCCCGATGTCGAGTTTGGCATCGGGGAAGATGCGCAGGATCGCGGTGGCGAGGATGTGCGAGGCGCTGTGGCGGATTTCTTCGAGAGGAGTCATGGACATGGTGGTTTGGGAAAAGGTGAGGGAGAGGGAATGGAAGAAGGAAGGGGAAGAAGAGTTCGGATTTTGTGACACAGAGGACACAGAGCGCGGACACAGAGGTCACGGAGGCGGGTGGGTCGTCGTGGCGGTGAGTGCGAAGGTGGTTTGGTTTTTAAAAAAAGATTGGAGGTTTGAACTCTGTGAACTCTGTGTCGGAGCTCTGTGTTCTCTGTGCCGAAGCTCGAATCTCTTTATTTCCTGGCGGGTTCGAGCGAGTAGCCGTCTTTGCGATCGAGCATGGTCCAGCCGAGGGCGGCGATGGCGCCTCGGAGGCGGTCGGCTTCGGCCCAGTTTTTGGCGGCTTTGACGGCCCAGCGTTCCTCGGCGAGGGCGGTGACTTCGGCGGGCGCCTCGACCTTGGGGGCTACGGGTTCAGTGAGGTCCAAGCCGAGGGCGAAGAGGATGCGTTCAAAAGCTGCGGGCGAGACGTTCGCAGGGCCGGCGTGGAGGGTGGTAAAGATGATGCCGAGGGCGTTGGGGGTGTTGAGATCATCTTGCAGCACGGCGAGGGCAGGGGCGAAAGGATCGGCGGTGCCGGAGGGCGCAAGCGCGGCGCGGAAGGCGCGGAGTTGCGCGAGGGCTTTCTCGGCGGCGGGCAGGGCCTCGAGGGTGAAGTTGAATTGCTTGCGCGGGTGGCTGGCGAGGAGGGCGTAGCGGAGGGCGGCGGGGCTGTGCCCCATCGCTCTGAGCTGGTCGAGGGTGTAGAGATTGCCGAGCGACTTGGCCATTTTCTTGCCGTCCACGAGCAGATGCTCGCTGTGATACCAGTGGTGGGCGAAGGTAGTGCCGTTGCAGCATTGGCTCTGGGCGATCTCGTTTTCGTGATGCGGAAAGAGCAGGTCCACGCCGCCGGTGTGGAGATCAATGGTGTCGCCGAGATGCTTTTTGCTCATGGCGCTGCACTCGATGTGCCAGCCGGGGCGGCCTTGGCCCCAGGGCGACGGCCAGAAGTTGTCGCCGTCGTCCGGTTTGTGGCCCTTCCAGAGGGCGAAGTCGGAGCCGTCTTCCTTCTCGTCGGCGTCGTGGGTTTGGGGTTTGCCGGCGAGTGCAGTGCCGACGCGGAGTTCGCGTTCCTTGACCCGGGAAAGCGCGCCGTAGCCGGGAAAGGAGGCGACCTTAAAGTAAACAGAACCATCTTCGGTGCGGTAGGCGTGGCCGCGTTTTTCGAGGGCGGAGATCATGTCGATCTGCTCGGGGATATGGCCGGTGGCGGTGGGCTCGACGTGGGGCGGCAGGCAATTGAGCGCGGCGCAATCGGCGTGAAACTTGGCGGTCCACTCCTGGGTGACGGTGGCGAGAGGGCGGCCCTCCTCGCGGGCGCGGCGGATGGTTTTGTCGTCCACGTCGGTGAGGTTGCGCACGTGCTTCACCTTGCCGGGGAATTCGAGGTCGAGGAGGCGGCGGAGGAGATCGTTGACGACAAAAGTGCGGAAATTGCCGATGTGCGCGGCGGCGTAAACGGTGGGGCCGCAGTTGTAGAAACGGTAGATGCCATCGGCCTGGGCGGGGGCGAGCGGGCGCGAGGTGCGGGAAAGAGAGTCGTGGAGCTGGATGGGCATTTTGAA
>CAMDHP010000102.1 GCA_945898185.1 Akkermansia muciniphila
AGCGGCGGTGCCGGCCACGGTGGCGGCCATCCCTTTGAAACAAGCCGTGACGCAAGAGCCCAAAGTCGCCTCGGCGGAGAGAGTGAAGCCTGACCAACTCGTATTCCGCAATCCCTCGCCGGCGCCTGTCGCGGATGCCGTCGTGCCGGCCTCGGCGAGAGCGGCTATTCCCGTGGACGCTGAGCGTGCGGGAATCGCCGTTGCAAGCAAGGCCCCCGCGTCAAGTGCCGTGGCCTTGAATGGCGCAACGGACTTGGATTTTGAAGTGCTCGTTTCCGCCAGCTCTGCGATTGGGCCGGGCCTTACGGAAGTGAATAACTCGTCATTCGCCCTCACGGGCGACGACTCGCAATCGGATCGGGCGGGGCTCGATCCTCGGCAGGCGCGCTTGCTTTCAAACGCAATGGGAGTCGTCGAGGACAAATCCCTCGCGAACGTGCGCGAACGCGTCCTGCACCGCCTGGCGGATGACGAGGCTCGCTATGCGGCCATCAGTCGCGTTGGCGTTAATGCCGACCGCCTCTCGCTCAAGTTCTAAAACCAAGGTCTCGAATAAAAGAGACTTTCTTAACGCAAAGTAGCGAAGACGCGAAGGGGGCAAAGACCTCGAACTAAAGCTCTCCTCTGCTTATCTTGGCGCCTCCGCGTGCGTGCGTTAGGGTCTGAAAGGTAGGGGAGAGTGGTATTATTTATTTTTTGCGGCGGCGGTGATGCCGCCGGGGAGACATGCGCCGCAGCCTTGGGCGAAGAAGTCGTTGCCCTTGTCGTCCACGAGGATGAAAGCGGGGAAGTTCTCCACCTCGATTTTCCAGACGGCCTCCATGCCGAGTTCGGCGTATTCGAGCAGCTCGACTCTCTTGATATTTTCCTTAGCCAGGATTGCGGCGGGGCCGCCGATGCTGCCGAGGTAAAAACCGCCGTGCTTGTGGCAGGCGTCGGTGACGGCTTTGGAGCGGTTGCCCTTGGCGAGCATAATCATGCTGCCGCCGAGGGATTGAAAGAGGTCCACATAACTGTCCATGCGGCCGGCTGTAGTGGGACCGAAACTACCGGATGCGTAGCCGGTGGGTGTTTTGGCGGGACCGGCGTAGTAAACCGGGTGGTTTTTTAAGTAGTCGGGCAGGCCCTGGCAGGCGTCCACGCGTTCCTTGAGTTTGGCGTGTGCGATGTCGCGGGCAACGACGAGGGTTCCGGTAAGGAGAACGCGCGTGGTGGTGGGGTGTTTGGAGAGCTCGGCGAGGATGGCCGGCATGGGCTGGTTGAGATTAATGTGGACGGATTTGTCGTCCTTAATCCGGCGCTGCTCGGGGGCGAGGAAACGGCCGGGGTTGGTTTCGAGTTTTTCGATCCAAATGCCATCCTTGGTGATCTTGCCCTTCACGTTGCGATCGGCGGAGCAGGAGACGCCCATGCCGATGGGGAGGGAGGCGCCGTGGCGGGGCAGGCGGATGACCCGCACATCGAGAGCGAAGTATTTGCCGCCGAACTGGGCGCCGATGCCGGTGTTGCGCGCGATCTGGAGGATTTTTTGCTCCCATTGGAGATCGCGAAAAGCGCGGCCGTATTCGTCACCGGTCGTGGGGAGTGCGTCGTAGTATTTGGTGGAGGCGAGCTTGAGCGTCTTCATCGTGGCCTCGGCGGACGTGCCACCAATGACGAAGGCGAGGTGGTAAGGCGGGCAGGCGGAGGTGCCGAGGTAACCGAGTTTTTCGGAGACAAATTTTTCCAAACCGGCGGGGGAGAGAACGGCGCGGGTTTCCTGGAAGAGAAACATCTTGTTGGCCGAGCCGCCGCCCTTCGAGACGAAGAGGAATTTGTAGGTGTCGCCCTGCGACGCGGTCAGATCAATCTGGGCGGGGAGGTTGGTGCCGGTATTGACCTCGTGATACATGTCGAGGGCGGCGTTTTGGGAGTAGCGGAGGTTCTCCTTGGTGTAGGCCTCGTAAACGCCCTTCGACAGGGCCTCGGCGTCGTTGGCGTTGGTCCAGACCTGCTGGCCCTTGTAGCCGAGGATGGCGGCGGTGCCGGTGTCTTGGCAGAGCGGGAGAATACCTTGGGCGGCAACCTCGGCGTTGCGCAGGAGGGTGAGCGCGACGTAGCGGTCGTTGTCGGAGGCCTCGGGGTCCTTGAGGATGGCGGCGACCTGTTCGAGATGGGCGGGGCGCAGGTAAAAGTTGGCGTCGTGGTAGGCCTCGCGGGAAAGGTGAGTAAGCGCCTCGGGGGTGACCTTGAGGATAGTTTTTCCCTCAAAGGTGGCGGTGCTCACACCCTCGGCGGAGAGAAGGCGATATTCGGTTGTATCAGGGCCGAGGGGGAAGGGCTCGGAGTAGTGGAATTCGGGCGTGGCCATACGAACACCCTACTCACAAATCACAAAAAAGGGACGACGAAAAAATGCGTTGCGCCCAAAGGCGCAAAGGACGTGCGAGGGCGCGGCGCGAGTCCGGCTCAGACGATCTTGAGCTTCGGCAGATCTTGGCCGTCCACCAAACCAACGGGCTTCCCCTTGGCGTTGACGACGATGAGGTCGTCAATTTTGTGCGCCTCGAACATCCGCAAGGCATCCACCCCGAGGGCGTCGGCGGAGATTGTCTTGGGGTTGGCGGTCATGAAGGTTTTGACCGGACGAGAGAGGAAGTCGCCGCCCTGGAGGGCGCTGCGGCGGAAGTCGCCGTCGGTAAGGATGCCGGTGAGTTTGCCTGACTTCGGATGCACGAGGGCGATGCTGCCGCTACGCGCCTTGGTCATAAGCAAGATGGCGTCTTGGAGGGTGATGTTATCCGCGGCGACGGGCAGACGATCGCCGGCGCGCATGATGTCACCGACCTTGAGCAACAATACGCGGCCGAGGTTGCCCGCCGGGTGGTAACGCGCGAAGTCGTCGCGGGTAAGACCACGGGCCTCGAGCAACACCATCGCGAGCGCATCACCGAGGGCGAGCGCCGCCGTAGTGCTGGCGGTGGGCGCGAGGGCAAGCGGGCACGCTTCGCGGGGCACGGTGTAGATGAGGCTCAGATCGCAGCCCTGCGCGAGATCGGAGTCCGGCTTGGCGGTAAAGGCGACGAGCTTCAGTCCGAAACGGCGCAACACCGGGACCAGTTTTAACACCTCGTCGGTCTGGCCGCTGTTGGAGAGGATAAGCGCGACGTCGCCCTCGCTCACCATGCCGAGATCGCCGTGCAAGGCCTGGGTGGCGTCGAGGAAACAGGACGGCGCGCCGGTGCTGTTGAATGTGCCGGCAAGCTTTTGAGCAATGTGCGCGGATTTACCGACGCCGGTGAAGATGAGCTTGCGCCCCGCTGCGATAGCTTCGTGGAAAGCCCGGGCCACGGCAACGAAGCCCGGCCCCAATGACTCGCGGGTGGCGGCGAGCGCTTGCTCCTCGATTTCGAGGCATTGGCGGGCACGCTTTAAGACGAAGGAGGAATCGAGGGCCATTTAAGATTGGAGTCGCGAACAGAAAAACGAAGACTCTGGCCTTCGTCATTTTCAATCAATCCCATTTCCGCCGCACGCCATGCGCTGCCGAATCCATTTACTGTTTCTCTCCCTCCTGCTTATCGGGTCCGTCCTGACCGGCTGCGCCCCGCAGTCGATCATGCCCTACACGGCCGAGGTGGACGACCCGGAGTATCGCCGGGGCAAAGAACTTCAACGTCTGGGCCGCAACCCCGAGGCACTGGCCTCGTTTCTCAAGGTGATCGAGACGCGGGGTGGCGCCGCGGCGGAGTCGCATCTCGACGCAGGCATCCTCTACCAGGAACACATCCGCGATCCTATCGCGGCAATTTACCACTACCGCAAGTTTCGCGAGCTGCGACCCAACGCCAAGCAGGCTGATCTCGTCTTGCAGCGCATAGACGCGGCGACCCGGGAGTTTGCCCGCACCCTGCCTGCCCAGCCGTTGGACAACCAAGTCGATCGCACCGACATGATGGATGCGATAGACAAACTTCAGCGCGAAAATCTCCAGCTCAAGGAGCAGCTCGTGGCCGCCCGCGCCGCCACCCTCGACTCCACTCGCCAACCGCTCGCACCGCTGGCCAGTGATCCGGCCGGCACAAGCACGAGCACCTTCGATTTCGGCATGAACGCAACCGGCACCGACGGCCCGCCCGCACGCACTCCAGACGGCCCCGCACCAATCGGCGTGGTGCCAGTCACCAGCCCGTCGCCCGCCCCCCTATCCTTCGCAAACGAACCAGCGGTGCCCCAGCCCGCAATCGTTGCAACGCCCCCGCCTACCGCGCCCGCTGCGGTCACAAACGCCCCCACGCGCCGTCACACCGTCGCAAAGGGCGACACCCTCTACAGCCTCGCGCATCGCTACTACAGCAACCGCAGCCGCTGGCGCGAAATCTACGCCGCCAACCGCGAGACCATGCGCAGCGAGACCGATATGCGCATCGGCATGGAATTGAAAATTCCCCAGTAAACCGCCGCCTCGCCTCTCTCTTCATCCGAGCAGCCATGCCGCAAACCTCGCGCCGCACCTCCGTCTTCGGCGAATCCCTCATCCGCGAGATGTCACGGGTGGCGGCAAAGCACGGCGCGATCAACCTTGCCCAAGGCTTCCCCGAAGGCGACCCGCCCGCGGCCCTCGTGCAGGCTGCGAAAGACGCGATGGACGCCGGGCGCCATCAATACGCAGTCACCTGGGGCTCGCCCGAGCTGCGCGACGCGCTTGCAGCCAAGTTGACGCGCTGCACCGGGCTCGCGGTTGATCCCGCGCGCGAACTCGTCGTCACCTGCGGCGCAACCGAGGCGATGCTCGCGGCGGTGATGACGGTGTGCGACCCGGGCGACCGCATCGGCATGTTTTCGCCCTTCTACGAGAACTACAACGCGGACGCCATCCTGAGCGGGGCGATCGCGGTGCACGTGCCGCTGCACCCTCCCGCCTACGGTTTCGATCCGGCCGAGCTGCGCACGGCGTTTGCGACCGGCGGCGGCTTAAAGGCATTCATTCTCTGCAATCCCTCGAATCCCTGCGGCCGGGTTTTCACCCGCGCCGAACTTCTTCAAATCGCCGCGCTCGCGGAAGAGTTCGATGTCTTCGTCATTACCGACGAGGTCTATGAGCACCTCGTTTTTGACGGCCGTGAACACATCTACTTCGCGACCCTGCCGGGCATGGCGAAGCGCACGATCTCGTGCTCCTCGCTTTCCAAAACATTTTCCATCACCGGCTGGCGACTGGGCTATCTGCACGCCGCACCGGAGATCATCGCCCAGGCGCGCAAGGTGCATGACTTTCTCACCGTGGGGGCGGCCGCGCCGCTACAACACGCGGTCGTGACGGCGCTACATTTCCCGCCCTCCTACTACACCTCGCTCTGCGCCGAGTATCAGGCGCAACGCGACGTGCTGCTCAGCTACCTCGATCGCACCGGACTTACCTACTCTCGACCCGAGGGAGCGTATTTCGTGATGCTGGACATCTCGCCCTTCGGCTACGCTAGCGACGTGGAATTCTCGCACTGGATGACGCGGGAAATCGGCGTCGCGCCCGTGCCGGGTTCGAGTTTTTTCGCCCGGGGCGAGAACCGATACGTGCGCCTCAATTTCGCCAAGAAGCCATCCACACTCCACGCCGCCGGCGAGCGCTTGCTGCGACTGCGCGAGGGCCGCAAAGACGCATCGGCTCGAAGATAAGCAGAGGCGCGCTTCAGTTCGAGGTCGTTGCCCCCTTTGCATCTTCGCGACTTTGCGGAGAGGAGACCTCCGTTATACCAACGTCCCGTGATAATCAGACTCATCCCCGACCCGGGCAAAGTGCCCAAGCCACATAACACGGGCACCTTGCCCGTATCGTTTAAGTCCAGAGATCAAAGGACGTTGGTATTACCCGGAACCTTGGTATCACCCCCGCGCAAAGCCCCGGAACCGAGACGCGGCCGCCTGATGAACCGGGAAAATCCGCGCTAGATCTTTCTCCGCCACGCCCATGTGCCGCACGCAGGCCTCGGCGAAAAAGTCGCGGTAATCTGTCGTGATCGCGAGGTCGCGCCCTTCATGGAGTTTATCCGGCGCGAGGCCCGGCCATCTCCCGAGCACCTTCCCGCCCTGCACCGTGCCGCCGAGCGCAAAGAATGCGGTGCCAAAACCGTGATCGGTGCCGCGATTTCCGTTCTGCCGCGCGGTTCGTCCAAACTCGCTCATCGTGAGCACCATCACGTCAGACATCTTAGCGCCCAGGTCCTTGTGCAGCGCCGCCAGCCCTCCGCCAAACTCCGCCAGGCGCGCCGCCAATTGGCCCCCCGCCGAGCCTTGGTTTGCGTGGGTATCCCAGCCGCCGATCTCCACAAACGCGATCTCCAGCCCCACGTCCGACTTTATGAGCTGCGCCACCTGCCGCAGGGAACGCCCGAATCCACCATTTGGATACGTCGCGCCGTTCGCAGGAGTGTAGTTCCTCGGATTCACTTTCCTTAACAAGCCCATCGCCTCAAAGCCTTCCTGCCCGGCTCCGTGAAGCGCATCACCCACCGCGTTTTCGTAGATTTGCTCAAATCCTTTCGCCGCCGTGGAACCAGTCATGCCGGCGTCGGCGGTGGGTTGCCGGTTGCGACCGGGCGCGGGTGCCCCGTTGCCGACGCCAAAACGCTCCAGGTCGGCGAACGCGAGCGCTTCCTCTTTACCCTGCAGGCTGCGAGGCATCTGGGAGGTCATCGCCACCGCGCGCAGGGCCGAGTGCTGCGCGGCATCTTCGGGGCACACGCCGATCATGCGGTTCAGCCAACCAGTCGCGAGATTCTTGTCCTTCCCCGAGCCGGACTCCATCAGATCCTGTGATTCAAAATGCGAACGCGTGCCCTGGGGGTTGCCGCACGCGTGAACGACCGCCAGTTCACCCGCACGGTAAAGCTCGTGCAGAGGTGCGAGCGCAGGGTGCAGGCCGAACCGGCCGTCAAGGTCGAGCACACCGGATGCACCCGCTTTTTTCGAAGGAGCGGCGAGGGCGATGTCGCTACGGAGTTTGTAGTAATCCTTGTCGCCGTAGGGCACCACCATCGAGAGCCCGTCCGCCGCGCCGCGTTGGAAAACGCACACCAAAATCCT
>CAMDHP010000103.1 GCA_945898185.1 Akkermansia muciniphila
AGGTCGAGGGTGCGCGGTCCCCAGCGTTCGCGGCGGACGCGGCCCTGCGCCTGCTCGATGGCGAGGAGATGCTCGAGCAGGTCGCGGGGCGCGAGCGAAGTAGCGAGCGCGGCGGCGGCGTTAAAGTAGTTTTGCTGTCCGGCGGGGCCAACGGGGGCGGTTTCGAATGTGGCGGAAACGGCGATCACGCGGGTGCCTGGCAGAGTAGCGAGGGCCGAAAGGGCGGCAGCGATGTGGCTAGCGCGATCGCCGAGATTGCTGCCGAGGGCGACGTAAGCGGTGACGGGCTTGGAAGCAGGCACGGAGTTGTTGACCGCGAAAGAGTCGGGCGCTCAGGGGCGCGCGAGCGTGAGAATGATAGCCACACCGGCGTGGGCGCCCGGGATGGGGGCGTGGGGCTTGTGCAAAGTGAGCGTGGCGGACAGGACGCGGGGGTGGGTGGCGAGGATGGCGGCGAGGATGCGGTGGGCGAGGGCCTCGATGAGGTTGTAACGCTCTTTCTCGACGATGTCGTGGCACAGGGCCTGAACCTCGGCGTAGTTAACGGTGTGGGCGAGGTCGTCGCTGGCGGTGGCGTTTGCGATGTCCACCTTGAGGTCGAGATCGAGGACAAAAGGCTGGCCGAGCTCCGCCTCGGCGGGAAGGACGCCGTGGCGACCGTGGAAACGAAGGGATTTGAGATGAATCGAAGCGATCATGGCTGATGCGGATGCCCGGTGAAAGTGCGCGCTTCCCTGTGACGCGTCCAGCATGGAGCGCGGATTGCGAATGGGTTTGGATGTAACGGGAGCCGGCGTCAGGGGCTTGGTGTGTCATGGGCGGGACGCTCATGATTTCGGATCGGACGAGGCGGGACGCCTCGCCGGAACACGGGCAAGATGCCCGTGCCACGCCGGAGGCGATCCGGCTGACCTGAACTCTTAGTGGCCCTGAGGTGTAGGTGAACTCGATGGCTTGCATGGTGTCGGTTGTCGCGTTCTTGCTTCCGCGAAAGAGTTGGCCACCTCTGCGCCCATGCCGACCACATCGTCCAATCTCCCGCCCAATACGTAAGCAAAACGTTAGAAGCTCCGCGCCGCCTATCAATGCGTGCTGAGCCCAGGAGCGGAAAGTCCCAACGCGCCTAAAACCCCTCGCCGGATCAATGCATTCATCAAACGAGCATGAGCCGCGTCCTGATCCATCGCCTTAACGGCCCCGGCAATGGGTCGCCCATCTCCGCGGATCACACCAAAAAATATGATCCGCCTGAGCTTCGACCGTCGGACCTGCTGGTCAGGTATTCGGCGGGTAGAGCGAACCGTTGGGGAAGTTGCCGCAGAGCGGTCGATCCCCGTCGGTGAAGGCAGAGATCAGGAGATCGCCACCCACGAAGGCTCCGCGCCACGAGGCACCCCGGCCGCCGAAGACTTCCTCGCGATCGCCGCGACTCCGCGGGGCGTTGACGCCAAACTTGAAAGACTGGACGTCTGGACGGAGCCGCGCCGCGAGAGCGGGGTCATCGGTCGCGATGGAGGCTACTAGGGCACCGTTCGAGACATTCATGGCCGACAGGAGCTCGGACTCGGTATCGACGATGACGATTGAGTCGATCGGTCCGAAAGGCTCGCTGTGATGGAAGGACCAACCCGTCGGAGGATTGAGCACGCACGCAGGCGCGACGTAGGCCGACTGGTCCTGCCCGGCGATGAAGCGACCAACTCCGAGCCCGCCCCGGATCAAGGGGATGCCGCCAGCCACGATGGCTTCTTCGTAACGTGCCCGGAGATCGGTGGCCTTGGACTGAGAGATGACCGGCCCGAAATCTAGCTCCGGCAACGGGTCGTCCGGTGCGGCCACCGCAAACGGATTTCCGAACTTCAGGGAGGCGATGACCTCCTGATAAGTAGCGAGGAAGTCGGGCAAGAGGCGGCGTTGGACGACATAGCGCGGATAGGCGGTGCAGCGCTGCTTGGCGTATTCGAAACCTTTCTTAAGATGGCCCGCGAGCAGCGGCCACTGCGAGAAATTCCAGATGCCCCAAGTGTTGAGACCCTCCTGCTCGAGAATGTGCCGACGACGCAAGTCCGCCAAGGTGCTCGCGGCTTTGCGGCCGTTGGAGCGCCCGCCGACGAACGCCAGCGCGCCGAGCTGCGGAGACGAGATGAGTGCCTCGCTGAGGTCGCTCCCGATACCGGAAAGTAGCGTTACGGGCAATCCAGCCCTTGCCATTAGGGCATGCGATAGCGTCAGCGCGTGGAATCCGCCTTGCGAAGGGGTTTTGGCGATGACGGCGCTTCCTGCCAGTAATTGGGCTAGCTCGGCGTGAACCAGCACGCTCAGGGGGTAATTCCACGAGGCGATATTGGAAACGGGACCCGTCAAAGGCGTCCGCCCCTCCATCTGTCGTTCGATTTCCCTGACATACCAATCCACCCCGTCAACGCAGCGATCGGCGTCCGCGCAGGCTATACGCCAGGGTTTGCCGATCTCCCACATTAGGAGAAGGGCGAGGGTGTCGCGGTGCTCACGGAGGAGCCCGGTTGCTGCCTGCACGCGGCGGCGCCGCTCCTCCAGCGGAACTTTGGACCATTCCTTATGCTGCCGCGCGGACCCCTCGACCGCCGAGACGGCCGTCAGTTTATCGATTCGGGGCGGGCCGGGAATCAACGAGCCGTCGATCGCCACGGCATGCGGGCGGGTTTCCCCGACGAACTTCCAGTCCCCGCCGATAAGGTTGGCGATACGATTGGCCTCGAAGGCCTCGGGCGCGGCTTGGCGGGCGCGACGATAGACGTCGTCCCAAGTGGTTCCCGGCTTGTGTTGTAGGGTCATAAGTGAGGTAGGGTTGCTAAAAATAAAAAATTTTAACCGGAGTTCCCTTGCACCCATTTTGTGAACAAGGACGCGCTTAGGGGCTGTCTTCGAATTGAACCAAATTAATCAAATTAATGCAGGCAAGCAGTTGGCCCACTTTTATCCCATGGGCAGGTAGAGAGCACTTTATGGCTGTTAATCGGGCGACGAAAAATGGGTTCGGGCCAAGACTGGCGATTTTAACACACGGCTTTTAGAACGGCTTTCGGATGTTTGGCGGCGACACGGAGAAGGATGCGAGCGGCAATGGTCGGGCGGCTTCAGAATGTGTTATACGTCGCGCCTACTGCCGCCGCAGGCGGTCCTTCGGACTATCGCTTCCAGCGACGCCATCTCCGCGCTGTCGCGCTTCGTCAAAATACCACGGGTATTCCCCTGCATTCCCCGTTTGAAACGCGCTTGTAATCTTACCCCGCTACTCCGCCTTTCGACTGCACGCACACTGCTTAGTGAAAATCATGCGATGCGGCGGCGGGCAGGTCGGTGGCGAGTAGGGGTTCGATGCGCTCGGCCTTGATGTGGATGACGCCTTCGCGGGTTTGCACTTTGCCCTCGATAATCAAGGCGGGGTGCTGGGTGATGATGAGGCGGCGTTTCTCAAATAGGTCGTGGAACACCACAGCGTTTGCGACGCCGCTCTCGTCTTCGAGGGAGACGAAAACCACGCCCTTGGCCGTGCCCGGTCGCTGGCGGCAGATCACGCTGCCGCCGATACGCACGAGGTCGCCCTCGACGGCCAGGGGCAACTCGTCCGCGCGCCATAAATCCGGGAAACGCCCGCGCAGGTGCTTCATCGGGTGGTCGCCCACCGTCATGCCGGTGAGCGCAAAATCATGTCGCAATCGCTCCATAATGGGCATGGGCGTGAGCAACTCGGCCGAGCCGTCGGGCGTGAATGCTTCCGCAAAAAGATCATCTTGCAGGTCCTGCCGGCTCATCTCCCAGAGCGCGTGGCGGCGATTGCCCGCGAGGGTGTTGAGCGCGCCCACGCTGGCCAGCGCGCGGCGTTCGTCGGTCGAAAAGCGGGTGCGTCGCAGGAAATCTGCAATCGACGAAAACACTGCGCGCCGCCGTTCCGCGAGCAGGTCGGCGAGCGTCGCTTCGCGCAGACCGCGAATCTGGCGCAGGCCGAGGCGGATGACGTCGTCCGCCTCCACACTGACGCCGGCTTGCGAATTCTGCACGCAGGCTGGCTTCACCGTGATGCCGTGGCGGCGTGCGTCCTGCACGAGGGTTGCAGGGCCATAAAAACCCATCGGCTGGTTATTCAGCAGCGCCGCGTAGAACTCTGCCGGACGGTGGACTTTTAGCCATGACGAAGCGTAAACGAGGAGGGCGAAACTCAACGCGTGCGACTCGGGAAAACCGTAGAGTGCAAACGATCCCAGCGCCTCCACCACGTGGGCCGAGGCCGCCTCACTGGCGCCGTGCGTGCGCATGGCGGCGCTGAGTTTACCTTTTATTTTTTCGAGCCGCTCGGGCTGCCGGGTGAAGCCGATCGCGCGCCGCAGTTCATCGGCCTCGGCGGGCGAGAAACCGCCGAGCGTCATGGCAAGCGAGAGAACTTGTTCCTGGAACAACACCACGCCGAGAGTGCGTTCGAGGATAGGTTTGGCTCGCTCGTCGAGGTAGGTGACCGGCTCGCGTCCGCTACGTCGCGCCAGGTAGGGATGGACCGCGTTGCCGTGGATCGGCCCGGGGCGGATGATTGCCACCTCGACGGCGAGGTCGTAGAACGTGGCCGGTTTCATGATCGGCAGGGTCGCCATCTGCGCGCGGCTTTCGACTTGGAAAACCCCGATGGTGTCGGCGCGTTGGAGCATGGCGAAGGTGGCGGGATCGTCCTTCGGGATGCGTGCGAGGTCCACCGGCCGGCCGCGGTCCTGGCAGGTGGCGATGCTCTCCTCGAGGACGGCCATCATGCCGAGGCCGAGGAGGTCCACCTTGATGATGCCCATGTCCTCGCAATCGGATTTATCCCACTCAATGACGACGCGGCCGGCCATGGTGGCGTTTTCCAGCGGCACAATTTCATCGAGGTCGGTGGCGCACAATACGACGCCGCCCGAGTGCTGGCCGAGATGGCGGGGTAGGCCGCGCAGATCGCGCGTCAGCTCGAGCAACACGCGGCTGCGCGGGTGGTCGAGGCTCATGCCGGTGAGTTTGAGTTGTTCGTTGATGTCGAGGGTTTGCGGATAATCTCCGCCCGCGTAGAGGCGGTTAAAGCGGTCGAGCGCCTCGTCGGGGAAGCCGAGGATCTTGCCGACCTCGCGCATCGCGCTGCGACCGCGGTAGGTGATAACATTGGCGGTCATGGCGGCGCGCCGGCCGTAGCGTCGGAAAACCTCCTGGATCACGCGTTCGCGTTGCTCTCCGCTGGGCAGGTCGAGGTCGATATCGGGCCAGTCGCTGCGGCCTTCGGAAAGGAAGCGCTCGAAGAGAAGTTTTTGTGCGATGGGGTCCACGGCGGTGATACCGAGCGAGTAGCAGACGGCGGAGTTGGCGGCGGAGCCCCGGCCTTGCACGAGAATGCCCTGTTCGCGGCAAAAATTGCAGATATCCCACACAACTAGAAAATAGCCGGAGAAGCCGAGTTTTCCGATGAGGGCGAGCTCGTGGTCGAGCTGTTTGCGGACCTTTCCCGTGACGCTGCCGTAGCGCTGCTGTGCGCCGAAGAGGGTCATCTTTTTTAGGAACGAAATCTGGTCGTCGCCACCCGGCACCGGGTAGTCGGGGAAGCGGTAACCGAGGTCGCCGAGGGTAAATTCCAGACGCGCGGCGAGGGCGGTGGTGTTGGCGATCGCCTCGGGCAGATCGGCGAAAAGCGCGGTCATGGCGCGCGCAGATTTGAGGTGACGCTCGGCGTTTTGCTCCAGGTAGCGGCCGGCGGCGTCGAGCGTGGTGTGGTGGCGCAGGCAGGCGAAGACATCCGCGACGCGGCGCGCCTCGCGGATGGCGTAGGCCACGCCGTTGGTCGCGAGCAGCGGCACGCGATGGCGGCGCGCGAGGATGATGAGTGCGGACTCGGCGCGGTCCTCGCCGCGCCTCCGGTGGCGCTGCAATTCGACGTAGAGTCGCGCGGGGCCGAAGAGGTGGAGCAGGCGCAACAGCGCGGCCTCCATGCCTGCGGCGTCGCCCCGGTGCCAGGCTTGCAATACGGGGCCCTCGGCGTCGCCGGTGAGCGCGATGAGCCCCGGACTGTAGCGGCCAAGCTCCTCCCAGGTGGCGCGTGCGCAGCCTTTTTCGGCGCGCAGTTTGGCGAGGGTGAGCAGGCGCGAGAGGTTTTGGTAACCTTCGCGGGTGGCGGCGAGCAGCGGCACGACGGAGTCGTCGTCCATGGTGAGTTCGGCCCCGACCCAGGCGCGCAGGCCGGCGGACTTGGCTGCCATGTGGGCGCGGACGACACCGTAGAGTCCGTTGCGGTCGCAGAGCGCGATGCCCGGAAGGTCGAGCCCGGCGGCGGTGGCGATCAGCGCCTCAGGACTGGAGCCGCCGCGCAAGAAACTAAACGCGCTGGAGGCGTGGAGTTCGACGTAGCCCATCAGTCGTAGATTCCTTCGAGCCACCAGCCGTCGCGAGTGCGGGTGAGCCGGTAAAGCCCGCCCCGGTCGAGCTCAACATCCCACTCCTCGTGCGCCCATGCGGCGTCGGTTTCCCACCATTCGCCGGAGCGCCGCCACGGGCCACGGGTCTGCACGATGCGGCCTTGCGCCTGCTGGACGGAGGGGCAGGCGAGGGCGGCAGGCGTCTCCTCGGCGCACTCCACCAGAGCGGAATACGGAGGGCGGAAACGACGCAGCAGCGGGCCAAACGCGGGTGGATTCGGCGCGGGATGGTATTCGGGGATTACGGCTGAAGGCGGGCCGAGCGTGACGGCGTCGGGCCGGTGGGTGTTGGCGTTGCAAGGGGTGCCGATGCGGTCGGAGCCGAGCAGTGCCGCCGCGCGGGCGAGGGTGTCGTAGAACTGGTGGGGATCGCGCAACGAGGCCTCGAAGAGTCCATCCTGGCGGGCGCCCGTAGCGGCGGGAAACAGCTCGAGTTCGAGGCGGTTCACACTTGTGGCGGTGTGGAGTGTGGCGAGGTGTTGTTCCAGCACGCGGAAGAGCGCATCGGGCTTGCCGCTCGCTTGCGGTAGCCGGAAATCCCTCTCGTGGGTGGT
>CAMDHP010000104.1 GCA_945898185.1 Akkermansia muciniphila
TGGCACTTTTTGCCGAGGGGCTCGCCCGCTACCATGCGCGTGATTGGGACGGTGCGTTGGAGAATTTCGCCGCGAGCGCGAAGCTCGAGCCGAATCAACCCGGCATTAACCCGGGCGTGACCACGAATCCCTCTCTCCTTTACCAGAGGATTGTTCTCAAGCTTCGGGCAAATCCGCCCGCGGCGGATTGGGACGGAGCCTACACGATGAGCGAGAAATAGGCGGGCTTCGCCATTTCCAGTGGACGCATCGTAGCGAAATGGCGGAGCCATTTCGTCAGCACGCGCGGCCGCACGCCGGCACGGCATCCCGGCACCCGGACGAAACGGCGTCCGCCGTTCCGCTGCGTAGGAGGAATCCAGGCGACGAGCCCTTGAACTTACGTTCAAGCCTACGGGTCGGAACCCTTAACCTTAATCTTTCATCTTAATCAGCGCGCGCAGCGCGCTTACGCTTATATTCGCGCCCCTGAGTCTTTGCGTTAAGAACGTGAATGGTTCGGCAGTTTGATGTTACCCATTCAAACCGATTCTCGAGCGCGCCCTCCATGCCGGCGGCGGGGAAAAGGGCGCTGCGGCGTAAGCTCCGGCCTCAGGGCGTGACCAGATAGGTGTCGGCTTCGGCGATGGCTTTGCGCAGGGCGGCGAGCGCGACGGTGTGGCTGTAGTTAGCCTCGACGCGGTTAAGGCGGGCTTGGGTGAGCGCGACCCGGGTCTCGAGCACGTCAAGCTGGGTGGCGGCGCCGTTGCTGTAGCGGACATCCGAGAGGCGGAGCGCCTCGTCGGCCTGCTCCACGACTTTCTCGGCGGCACCGGCGAGCTCGGCGGCTTCCTGGAGGGCGGAGATCGCACGACGGACCTCCAATTCGATGGCGAGCGTCTGCTCGTCGAGACCGAGGCGGGCCTGATTCAACTGGGCGCGGGCCTGAGCGACCTTGCCGCGGGTGCGGTTGCCATCAAACACCGCCCAGCTGCCCTCGATGCCGACAGTCCAGCCGTCGAGGCTGTCGGCAGCGGAGTTGGAAAGGTTCGATTTACGACCTCCGTATCCGCCAGTGACATACAGCTCGGGTTTGTAGCCGGAGCGGGCGTTGACTACGCCGGACTCGCGGGCTTTGGAAATCTGGTCAAGGCGCTGGAGCTCGGGGCGTTTGGCCTTGGCGGCGGCGAGGGCAGCCTCGAGCTCGTAGGAAACGGGAGTGAAGACCAGCTCGCCGGCGAATTCGGGGATTTTTTTAATGTCAGAGGGCAACTGGCTCTGGTAACCGAGGGCGGCGCGCAGGGCCTCGATGGCGTTGCGATAGGCGTTGCGGGCGCGAATCAAGGCGGGCTTGGCGTTGGCCACCGAAACCTCGGAGCGCAGCACCTCGAACTGGGAAACACTGCCGGCCTCGAAGCGGTTGCGAGTGGTGGCGAGCTGTTCCTCAAGAAGGGCCACATTCTGCTCCTGCACGGTGATGCGGGCGCGGTTGAGGAGGACGTCGGCGTATTTGATGCGCACATCGAGCAGCACGTCGCTGACCGTGCTTTGCAGGTCGAGCATTGCGGCCGAGCGGGTAAAACGCGCGGCGTCGAGCGCGGCGGAGACTGCGCCGCCGTTGTAAATGAGCTGGCGGGCGGTGATGCCGATCTGCCAATTCTGATAGCCGACCGCTTGGCCGGGAACCTTGTCGTAGAGGTCGCGATCGTAGCGGGAATAGCCGCCTGTGACGGCAACATTCGGCAGCGCGGAGGCTTTTACCTCGACAATGAGCCCCTCTTGCTCGCGCAGCCGCTGGCGGGCGAGACGGATGGCGAAACTGTGATCGAGCGAGTATTGCAGCGCTTGGTCGAGCGTGAGGGCGTCGGGCACCTGCGGAACCGCGGCGTCGGGTTCGGCGGCGGGCTCGGGGCGCATGCCCTCGATGGGAGTGAGCGAGAACGGCATCACCGCGGCCGATACGGAAGCGACGGCAAGGGCAAAGGTGGTGGCGAGGCGAAGTGAACGTTGCATGGGAGCGAGGTTGTTAAAGGCGCGGATTCTTCGATGCGGGCGGATGCCGGAGCGGTTTAGTGCGATGCCGACTCGGGAGTGGGAAGGACCTCGCCTGGAGCGGGCTTATCCTGCGAGTGCTCGCGGGCGATCAGCATGTAGAAAGCGGGGACCACGAAGAGGGTGAAAAAGGTGCCCACGGCCATGCCGACCACGAGAACCCAGCCGATACTGTTACGCGCGGCGGCACCGGGGCCGGTCACGAAGATGAGCATCAAGTGACCAAACACAGTGGCGGCGGAGGTCATGAGCACGGGTCGCAGACGAGTCGCGGCGGCGCGGCGGATGGCCTCGCGTTTGGCCACGCCCTTTTCCTGAAGGGAGTTGGCGAACTCGACGATGAGAATGCCGTTTTTGGCGATCAGGCCCACCAGAGTGATCAGGCCGATCTGGGAGTAGATATTGAGCGTCGTTTCCCAGAGGAAGATCGGGATCATCGCGCCAAAGACGGCGAGCGGCACGGAGCCAAGGAGGATGATAAACGGATCGCGGAAACTGTTAAACTGCGCGGCCAGCACGAGGAAAATGAGGATCAAGGCGAGCAGACCGGCTTTCCAGAGGGCGCCGCCCTCGGTGCGGAGCTGGCGGGACTGGCCGCCGTAATCAATGGAGTAGTCGGGAGGGAGAATTTCCCTGGCCTTGGCCTCGAGCTTGGTGAGCGCGGCGTCAACCGACGGGCCGACGCCGGTGATCTTGACCGCGTTGAGCTGCTGGAAGCGGTTCAAAGTGCGCGGCTGCACGGACTCTTTTAGGGTAGCGATGGTGGAAAGCGGGATGAGCTGACCATCGGGACCGCGCACGTGGTAGTTGAGAAGCTGGTCGGGGTTGAGGCGCTGGTCTCGCTCGACCTGCGGGATGACGCGGTAGCTGCGACCATCGTTGACGAAACGGTTGACGTAGCCGCCGCCGAGGAGGGACCCGAGATCCCGCGTGATATCGTTCAAGTTGAGCCCCATGGAGGCGACCTTCTCCTTATCGATCTCGATCTCGACTTGAGGGAGGTCGAACTTCAGGTCGGAGTCGGCGAAGAAAAACGTCGGCATGGCGTTGGGCGTATTGGCCTCGGTGTTGGCGTAGAGCGTGAGCTGCTGGGCGAACTCATTCATCTGCTTGTGGTCGGCGGTGGAGCGGACGACGAACTCGATCGGGAACTGCCCGCCGGAAGGCAGCGGATCGGGCGTGTTCATGATGACGTTGAGGCCGGGAATCTTCGCGGCGGGCTCCTGGAGCGCGACCTGGATTTCGGTCGAAGTGCGGGTGCGCTCGGACCAAGGCTTGAGAATAGCGCCGCCGAAGCCGAAGGACGTGCCGGTGATCTGGAACGAGTTGGCGTATTCAGGGAAGGACTCGAACATCTCCTGCACCTGGGCGGAGAAGATAACGTTTTGGTCAATGGTCGCGCTGGGCGATGGTAACAAGATACTGAATACGACGCCCTGGTCCTCTTTTGGCGCGAGTTCCTTTTGGGCGAACATAAAGAACGGCCCGAGCAGCATGGTCAGAAGCACGGCGACGGTGATCGTGACAGGGACCCAGTTGAGACTATGGCCGATGATGCGATCGTAGCGGTCGCGCACGCGATCGAAGGTGCGGTTGATTTTGCCGCTGAGGCCCTTGTCTTCCTGGTCATGCTCATTGAGCAGATAGGCACTCATCATGGGCGAAAGCGTGAGGGCGACGAAGCCGGAAACCGCGACGGCGCCAGCGAGAGTGAAAGCAAATTCGCGAAAGAGCGCGCCAGTGAGTCCGCCTTGAAAACCGATGGGGGCATAAACGGCGGCCAGCGTGATCGTCATCGAAATGACGGGGCCGACGAGTTCGCGCGCGCCGAGGATGGCGGCGTCGAAAGGTGTGCGCCCCTCGCGGATGTGGCGCTCGACGTTTTCAACCACCACGATGGCGTCGTCCACCACGATGCCGACTGCCAGCACGATGGCCAGGAGGGTCAAAAGGTTGATGGTAAAACCCGCGATAAACATGATGAAAATCGCGCCGATCAGAGACAACGGCATCGCGATTACAGGGATGAGCACGGAGCGGAACGAGCCCATGAAAAGGAAGATGACGATCGAAACGATGAGGAGCGTCTCGAGGAGCGTTTTCACGATCTCCTTGAGCGCATCCTCGATGTAGGCGGTGGCATCGTAGGCGATCTTGGCGTTGAGGCCGGAAGGCAGGCGGACCTGCAAATCGGGGAAGGCCTCGCGCACCCGCTGGATGACCTCGACGGTGGAGTCGGTTGGCAGCACCCAGATGCCCATAAAAGTGGCTTTCTGGCCGCCGAAACGGACCTCCTCGTCGTAGCTCTCGGCGCCGAGCACGACCTGGGCGACATCCTCGAGGTGGACGTTTGAGCCGTTGCGCTTGGCGACGACGAGTTTTTTGAATTGCTCGACATTTTTGAGATCGGTGTCGGCCACGAGACTGACCTGGATCATCGAACCCTTGGTCGCGCCGACGGCGGCGAGCGCGTTGTTGTTGCCCAGCGCCTGACGGACCTCGGCGGCACTGATACCGCGGGCGGCGAGCTGGTCGGGATTCAGCCAGATGCGCATGGCAAAAATGCGCCCGCCGAGCACGTCGGCGCGCTGCACGCCCTTGATGGAAGAGAGCTGGGGCTGGACGACACGATTGAGGTAGTCGGTGATCTGATTCTGCTCCAGCTTGTCGGAGTAGAAGCTCAGATACATCGAGGCGAACTGGTTGTCACTCGACTGCACGCTTATGGTGGGCGCCTCGGCCTCGGGCGGAAGCTCGTTGCGCACTTGGTCAATCTTGGAACTGATCTGGGCGAGCGCGGCGTTGTTGTCGTAGTTGAGCCTCAGAAATACGCGGATCGTGCTCAAGCCGGCACGGCTCTCGGACTCGATGTAGTCAATACCATCGGCGCTGGAAATGACGCGCTCAAGCTGAGTCGTGATGTAGCCGCGCACGGTCTCGGCGCTGGCGCCGTAGTAGAGCGTGGTGACGTTGACCACCGCACTATCGCTGCGCGGATATTGGCGGACGTTGAGCTGGTTATAGGAAACCAAGCCCACGATCAGGATGACAATGTTGACCACCAGCGCGATGACGGGCTTGCGGACAAAGAGGTCGGTGAAACTGGATTTCATGGCGGAAGACGAAGGGAGACCGGAAGTGGCGGGCGAAGGCGGACAGACGTGCGGGTGGATCAGGTGTTAGGAACCACGGGAGCGGGACTATTGGCGGGCAACTTGGAGTTGTTGACCTGCACGTGGGCGCCATTCCGAAGTTTGAAAACCCCCGAGGAGACGACGACCTCGCCGGGCTTCAGGCCATCGAGAATGGCAACCTGATCTCCGCGAGTGGTGCCGAGTTTCACGAACTGCTGGCGAACACCGAGATAGTCCTGGCCGGCGGGATCCTTCAAGGTCTCGACGACATAAACCGAGTTGCCGTAGGAGGCGTAGGCGATGGCGGTGGCCGGCAGGATGATCGAAGGCTTGTCGAGCGGCAGCTGAACCTCGACGCGGGCAAACATGCCGGAGCGCAGCACCTCGCCGGGATTTTCGATCAAGGCCTGGACGGATACATTCCGCGAGGCGGCGTCCACCTCGGGGTTGATCGCCACGATGCGGCCGGGGAAAACGCGGTCGGCGAAGGCGTCCACCTTGACCTCGGTTTCCTGACCGGTGACGAGCTGGGTAAGGAAGCGCTGCGGGATGGTGAAGTTGACGTAGATCGGGTTGAGCTTTTGCAGCGGCAGGAGGGCGGAGCCGCGAGGCACGAACTGGCCTACATTTACGCTGCGGATACCGACGCGACCATCGAACGGTGCGCGAACCTGCTTTTTAGCGAGAAGGGCGCGCACAGCGGCGGTATCGGCCTTGGCCTGGTTGAGCAGGGCGTCGGCCTGGTCGAGCTCGGCCTGGCTGTTGGTGTTTTTCTGACGGAGCTCGGCGGAGCGGTCGCGGACGAGCTGGGCAAGTGCCAGCCGGGCCTCGGCGGAGGCGAGTTGGGCGGCCTCGACGGTGGTGTCGAACTCGATGAGCAGATCGCCAGCCTTCACGGCGGCGCCGTTCTCGACCGCGATGCGCGCGATGGTGCCGTCGGCATCGGTGCCGAGCGTAACACCCTCGACCGGCGCGAGACTCGCGATGGCCGCGAGAACGGGACGCCAAGTGGCCTCGACGGCCTCGACGGTGGTGACCGCACTCGGCGGCATGGTGTGCGGCTGGGAGGATGCCTTCTTGATTTGGGCAACTTTAACGGCCCCGAGGATGGCGACCACGAGGAGGAAACCGGCGATGGCGATGATGAACTTCTTGATCATGGGAATGGAGGTGGGTTGGAAAGGAACGGAATGAAATCAGGCGGGAACCGACGTGCTGGTTGCCGGGAACGCCTCGGAGGCGCGGACGACGATTTTACCCAGCAAGCGAACGAGCGTGCGGCGCTCAGGCTCACTAAGCGGACTCACGAGATCATTTATCCGGCGAAAGTGTCCGGGCAGGATTGAAGCAAGAAACGCAAGCGCGCGCGGCGTCAGCTCGACCGATAACATACGACGATCGGCGGGGTCGGGTTTACGCACGACCATGGCGTCACGCTCAAGGGTATCAATCAGGCCGGTCATGGTGGCGCGAGTGACACCGGAGCGCTCGGCCA
>CAMDHP010000105.1 GCA_945898185.1 Akkermansia muciniphila
CTGTCAGCGACTCGCAACATCGCCATTGCCGCCGCCGTCGCGCCGTGTCTCGCCCTGCTGGACGCCGACGATCTCTGGGCGCCCGACCACCTTGCCACCAGCCTCGCCGTCCTTGGCGACCCCGCGCTGCCCGCCGCCACCTTCGCCGCCTGCGAGATCTTTGACGATGCCACCGGCGCCCCACTCGGTCACCGCACCCTCGCCCCGAACGACTATGACCACATCGCGGAGGCCCTCCAATCCGGCCGCCTCGTCGCCCAGCCCTCGGGAGTCTTGCTCACCCGCGCCGTAATCGAGCGAGTCGGCGACTTCGATTCGGCGCTGCCTATCTGCAACGACGTTGATTTCTGGATACGTCTCATCCGCGCTGGCGTGCCCTTTCGTTTCACCGGCCGAGAAACCCTGCGCTACCGCAAACACCCCGATGCCATGTCCCGCCGCAGCGCCGACCTCATCGCCGAGCTCGCCCGCGTCCACTTAAAGCACCGCGACTGGGCCGCCATTTCTGTTACCGCCCGGCGCACCCGCCTCCGCCGGCTCTTCCTGAGCGCAGCTCGCATGGATGCCCGCTCCCGCCCCGCGCGCGCTTTGCACGAGCTTTTCACCGCCCTCGTCTTCCCATGCTTTATTCGCTGATCCTCCGCCCATGACCACCGCCGTCTGCACCCTCTTCGAAGGCGACTACCACCACGGCGTTGCCGCCTTGGTGAACTCGCTTCACGCGTCCGGTTTCATTGGAAACGTCTTCGCCGGTTATCGCGGCCCGCGCCCTACCTGGACCACATCAGACGAACTGTGCTTCGGCAACCTCCGCATCCATTTTGTGCCCCTTGCGCAGAACCTCCACTTCGCAAACTTCAAACCTCAGTTCATGCGGCGCGTGTTCAGCCATCTCGCGGCCGATGCCGATGCCGTGCTCTACCTGGATCCGGACATCTGCCTCACCGCGCCTTGGCGGTTTATTGAAACCTGGTTGGAGACCGGGGTCGCGATGTGCGAGGACGTCAACTCGCCGGTTTATGAAAACCATCCTCGCCGCCTGGACTGGCGAAAGTTCTACGCCGGCCACGATGTGTCGCTCCGCTATCGGGGTGACGTTTACGTCAACAGCGGCGCGGTCGGTGTCACCCGCGCCCGGCTAGGGTTCCTTGAAACTTGGGAACGCCTCCAAACCCTCATGGCCGAAGAGATCGGCGGTCTTGACCAGGTAAAACTCGACGGCGGCACGTCCGCGCGCATGCGTGACCCGTTTTTCTGTTTCAACGTCCACGATCAAGACGCTCTCAACGCCACTCTTGAAGCCTGCGCCGACACGCCCGTCTCTATCCTTGGCCGCGAAGCCATGGGCTTCATGCCCGGCCTACGTGTGCTCCCCCACGCCCTTGGTCCCCGCAAGCCTTGGCGGCGGAGTTACCTTTTCGAAGCCCTCGCCGGCCGCCCTCCCGGCCCGGCCGACGACGCGTTCTGGCGCCACGCTTCGGGCCCTGTGTCCTCGTGGCCCTCCGGTCTGTCCGGCCGCCGCCGTCGCCAACTGCGCGTCGCCCGTTTGATCAGCCGTTTCATCAGCGTCCGTTGAAATCGAGTCCATGCGCATAGCCTTTATTTGCGGTAGGCTCGGCCCAGGGGCAGACGGCGTCGGAGACTACGTGCGCCTTCTATCCGGCCGGCTCGCCGCGCGCGGCCACAGCGTGATCGCCCTCGCGCTCCGCGACGCAGAAGCCGCACCGGAAACCGGGCCCGCCGGCGAGCGCTTCTTGCGCTACGCAGACACCGCCGCGACACCCGCCGCCGCCCGCGCCGCGCTGGCCGCCTTCGCCCCGGATTGGGTAAGCTTGCAATGGGTTCCCTATGCGTGGCACCCGCGTGGCCTACCTTGGTTCGCCGGAGCCCGGCTCGCCGCAATTGCGCCCGCCACCGCCCGCCGCCACCTCATGGCGCATGAACTCTGGGTCGGAGAAAACGATTCCGCCCCCGCCCTCGATCGTCTGCTCTGGTGCCCGCTGCAACGCCTCCTCACCCGTCGCCTCCTCACCACCTGGCGGCCCGCCCTCGTGCACACCAGCATTCCCGTTTACGCCGCCCTGCTCGCCCGCCTCGGCATCGAAGTCGGGTTGCTGCCCTTGCCGGGCAACCTCCCCTCCCCTGGGCCAGAAGACTTCGACTGGGCAGAGGTTTGGCTTCGCACTCAAGGCCTTGCCGAAGACCCGCCCGCCGCCCTCGCCGCCGTCTTCGGCACCCTCCATCCCGAGTGGGAACCCGACGACGCCCTTCTCGCCTGGAGCGCCCACGAGCGAGCCGCAGGACGCCAGCCCGCGCTGCTCGCCCTCGGCCGCATCGGACGTGGCGGCGAAAGCCGGCTCGCCCGTCTTCGCACCGCCGTGCCCGGACTGGCCATTCACTCCACCGGCGAGCTGCCGGCCGGCCGCCTCGCCGCCTTGCTCGCCCGAGCCTCCTTCGCCCTCGCCACCAGTCCGCTCTCACTGATCGGCAAGAGCGGCGCCGCCGCCGCCGCGCGCGACCTCGGCCTGCCCGTGCTCGTGACTCGCGACGATTGGCGGTCCCGTTCCGCCCCTATGCCCGCGGCGCCGGATGATCCGCTCATCATGCTCTGGCCCGCCGCCGGTGCGCTCGACTGGTCAGCCTTCCTCGCCCGCCGCCGCGCCCCGGTCTATTCCACCCCGGCCCTGACATTGAGTTTTCTCACCGCCCTGACCGCCGCCTGAGCTCCATGCGCATCCTGCTTTCCAGCTATTCGTATGCCCCCGCCGTCGGCGGCTTGGAAACCGTCTCCAGTCTGCTTGCGCGCGAGTGGCAAAAGCTCGGCCACGAAGTCCGTGTCGTCACCGAAACCCCCGCGCCAGCAAACACCCCCGAGGAGTGCACCGCGCCAGTTTTTCGCCGCCCCGGATTCTGCGCGCTGACCCGCCACCTCGCTTGGTGCGACGTGTTTTTTCAGAACAACCTGTCTCTGCGTCTCGCCGCCGCCTGGCCCTTGTGCCCCCGTCCTTGGGTGACGGCGCACCAAACCTGGTTAATCCATCCCGGCACGCGGCCCGTCTGGTATCATCATTTAAAATACGCGTCACTACGCCTTGGTCGCTCGGTGGCGATCAGCCGAGCCATCGCCGCCGCTTTGCCGGTGGCTGCTTCGGTCATCCCCAATCCTTACGATGCCACCCTTTTCACCGCCGCCTCGACCGATGCCGCACCCGTGCGCGATATCGTTTTTGTTGGCCGCTTGGTATCGGACAAAGGGGTGTCCCTTTTGGTGGAGGCGCTCTCGCTCCTGCACCGCAACGGTGCCCCGCACACCGCGACTATCGTAGGCGCCGGGCCCGAAGAACCCCGCCTCCGCGCCGCTGTCCAAGCCGCCGGGCTTGCCACCCACGTCAATTTCACCGGCTCCCTGCCGCCCTGCGAAGTGCTCACCGTGTTGCGCCGACATAGCCTGCTCGTCGTGCCTTCTCTCTGGCCGGAGCCTTTCGGCATCGTCGCCCTTGAGGGTCTCGCCGCCGGCTGCCGCGTAGTGGTCTCGGATGGCGGCGGCCTACCGGAGGTGGTGGGAGAACTCGGCCGGGTTTTCGCCCGCGCCGCCGGTGCCGACGGCCTGGCCTCCGCAGTCCGTGCGGCGCTCGCCGAGCCGCCGCCCGACGCTGAAGCATGCACGCGGCACCTCGCCCGCTTCCAGCCCTCGCTGATCGCCCAGAACTATCTGGAAGTTTTCGAAGGACTGCTCGCGGGATAATCTTCGCTCATCCCACCGGCAACGCCGCTGCGTTACTTGAGGCCGGACTTCCCGTGACCGTCACTCGCGACGGCTGGCACTGGAGCTGCGAGCCTCACTGCCACCGGCAAACACCCTCGCACAAAACCAGCACCTCCATCGCCACGCCCCGTCCACGGTCACGGCCGCGTATCTGGATTTATTTAAAGGTCTCGTGCGGGATCACCCATGAATCATTTCCTGTCCATGACCAGCTCTCCTCGCATTTCCGTGATCATCGCCGTTTTTAACGGTGCCAAGCACCTCTCCGCGCAGATGGACGCCCTAGTCGCCCAGCGCTGCGACTTCCCTTGGGAGGCGATCTACGTGGACAACGGATCCACCGACACCAGTCGCGCACTGATCTCCGCGCATACTTCAATCAGTGATATTTTCAAACAACGAGTGACCTATGGCCGATCCAACGTTCGCCTTTACCTTGAACTCAGGAAACACCGGGCGCAGCGGCCTAGTCTGCGGGCGGTGACGCGTGGCGTTAAGCAGACCTTTCAGTCACTCGGCGGGCGGTTTCACACGCCACGCCCCTACCAAGGCGTTTTTATGTTCGGTATTCTCACCGGACGCCTGCTGCAGTATCTCCGATCCCGCACCTTTTATATTTAACGACATTTAGCCCGCGAAATAACCAAAATGCAGCCTGCTAAACCCCCTTTGCTACGATTCCTGCTCCGCTGGCTCGACAGCAACGAGCTCGCCTGGATGCCGCCTCGCTGGTGGCACGGCACACCTACGGAGCGTGAGGTCTGGCACCTGCGCACACTGGCCCGCCGGAGGATCCGAAGGGAGATAATCGCCCGACAAGGTTTGGCCCGCACCCTGACCCAGTCAGCCGTCTGGCCCGCCTGGGCCTTGCTCAAAACAGTGCTCCATCTGCGCCAACGACCACTCCGAAAACCTGGGCTTGGTGCTTGGGCTTTGCGTTGCCTCGATATCTACTGGCTTCAAGTAGCCTACAACGTCGGGATCTACGACCAGTTTGACTGCCGATTGGAACTACCCGAATTCCGCAGACTCATTCGCCTTACTGCCGTATGCCGCGAGCAGCAGTCCCTGAGCTCCAGCACCCATCTTATTGCGCGAGGCTACCCCAATATCGTAGGCAAGCAGGTCTTTGCTAAATTTTGTTTGGAACATGGCCTCCCGACCGTGCCCGTGCTTTGCGCGGGTCGTGGTGATCAACTCCTTTCTGGCGCAGTCGCCTGGCCTGCCCGAGATCTTTTCTTCAAGCCAGCGAACATGGCCAAAGGACTCGGCATGGAGGTATTTTCCTACGACGCGACCAACGGACAGTGGCGCACCGCAGCCGGTATCATCGTGACACCACAATCACTGGCCGCCTACGCCCGACGACAACTCGGCCCGGACGTGGAATGGCTCCTGCAACCGCGTATTTCCAACTCTCCCGCTTGGCCGGCCTTTGGCTCGGGCGCGCTTTCGACCTGCCGGGTTATGACCGGAATGGTGGGCCCGAACGAAACTGACATCGTGATACTCGGAGCCTACATCCGCTGTTCGCTGGGCAACCTGATCGTGGATAACCTTTCAGCCGGAGGCATCGGCATCGGCATCGATCTCACGCACAAGCGGCTCACATTCGGGCTGGAGTGGGTTAACTATGATCCGCCGCTGAGTCACATCCCCTCTACCGGCGCAGTCATCGCCGGCACACCCGTACCTGCCTTATCTGAAATCGTGAACCTAGCCCTGCGGGCACACCGTGCGGCAGGTAATTGGAGCTCGGTCGGCTGGGACATCGCGCTTCTCGACGAAGGTCCGGTTCTAATCGAAGCCAACCTCCAATGGGCTATCAATCCGTTCCTTCCTTTCGGCATGAGCCGGTTGCCGGAGGTTTTGCGAACTTGCTTTGGCCCTCGCTACGAACGCTTCCCCTCGTGATGCAACCCGCGCCTCCCTGCCACGATTCCTCCCCGAACCTGCCGCCAGGCCACCTAAGGGCGTTCAAAGCGGTCATAGACGCCCAGGAGTTCGCTTGGCTGCCCCCATGGCGGAGGGGGCAGAATAAACGCGAACGCGACGTATTGCACTTACGCCGCATTGCCCTGCGCCTTATCCGG
>CAMDHP010000106.1 GCA_945898185.1 Akkermansia muciniphila
TGGTGGCCCTGGCCGGAACCGAAGCCCGGCGTGCGGCTGGATAAACTCGAACTCGGCGGAAGCGGCGATTCCTACCTGAAGGCCTTTGCTGGTCCTCTCCAAGAAGGCTGGGCCCGGCTTGAAAATCCGTCCTCGGACGCCTGCCTCACCTTGCGCTGGGACGCCGCCCGGCTCCCCTACCTTGGCCTCTGGCTGACGCGGGGCGGCTACCAAGGCTGGCACCACGTCGCGCTGGAACCGACCAATCTCCCCGCCGATTCGCTCGCGGACGGCGTCCGCGAAAACTCCCCGCCTCCGCTCGCCCCGGGGGCGACCGTTTGTTGGTGGCTTGAGCTCACAATCGGGGCCGCCGGTGAACGCGGCCGAATGGGTTCGTTAAAGGAAGGACGCTGACATGCGAATCGCACGTCTTCTTCTTCAGCTCGTCCTGCTCGCCGTTGCGCTGCTTGTCGGCACGAGCGCCGCCCACGCCCAGATCACGGTGCAACCGGAAACCCAGCTCGGCCGACTCGACCAGTTGCGCGGCGTTCACCCGCGTCTTTTTTTGGAAGCCGCGCAGGTGAAACGCCTCCAGGCCGGACGCGCAGATGCGTTCTCCGCCGAATGGAGCGCCATGCTGCATAGCGCGCAGGAGGTCGCGGCGATGAGACCACCGGCCTACAAGTCGGACCCAACCCAGCAATCCGAACACGCGTGGAAGCGCGAACACGGCAACCAGCTCGCCATCCTCTCCTTCGCTTGGTTGATGACACGGGAACGCATCTACCTCACGCAGGCGAGTGCCTGGGCACGCGCCATCGCGTCGCAATCGGTTTGGGGCATTGATTCCAAAACCGGCAAGCCCATCGAGACCGGCCTGGTCTACGGCCACCTCCTCCTGGGCCTTTCCATGTTCTACGACTACGCACACGACGACATGGACGCCGGGACGCGCGTCATCGTCCGCGACACCCTTCGCTCGCACGCCGCCGGCGCCGCCGGCCGCCTGCGTCAAGGCACGTGGGGCCCTGGCCACGCGCTTCAATCCAACCACACCTGGGTCTATGCCACCGGCGTGATGGCCTCAGGTCTGGCTTTGCTCGACGAGGAACCGGCCGCCGCCGAGTGGATCGGCCTGCCGCTGGCGATCCTCCGCGCGAGCGACGAGATGCTCTCCCCCGACGGAGCCTCGCAGGAGGGTTTCGGCTACCACCAATACGGCGTCGAGTATCTCTTAAAACTGATAACCTTGGCTGAGCCGCTCGGCTTCACCGAGGGCAAATCGCCGTGGTGGGCGCACACCGGCGACTACGCGCTCGCGATGCTGACTCCGCGCAAGGCTTGGACGAAGTCCGCTTTGCAGGTGGATTTCTCCGATGCGGATCGCTCCCCGTGGTATGGCCCCGATCACCTGCTCCGCTGGCTCGCCCGCCGCAATCAGGATGGTGTCTCCCAATGGCTCGCAGGCTCACTGGTCAGCGCCGGAGTAGGTGAACCGGTTTCCCCCTGGCTGGCCCTCCTCTGGAAAGACCCGGCGGTAAAACCCGTATCACCGGAACACACCCCGACCCTGCGCCACTTTGAAAACATGGGCATCGTCTCCGCCCGCAGCGACTGGTCGGGCGACGAAGCGTTGGTGGTCTTCAAATCCGGCAATCCGATCGGCGACCACGCCGTCCGCCTGCACCGCGAGCGTGTGCACCGGGGCGAGTATTATCACATTCACCGCGATTCGAATCACTTTTGCCTCTTCGGCGGCGGCCAGTGGCTGATCCGCAATCCCGGCTACGGACGCTGGGATACCCGTTTCCACAACACCCTGCTCGTGGATGGGCGCGGACAAAAGGGTGACCGAGATCCCGCCGTGCCCGACGAATGGCCGCTCACCGAAGCATCCCGCTTCCCTCGCATGGTTTCGGTCTCCTCCACTCCGGAGGTGGATCGTATGGTGGGCGACGCCACCGCCGCCTACGCCGACGACTCCGGCCTGCGTGCTTATCAACGCGAACTCATCTTCATCAAGCCCGACGTGCTTGTCGTGGTGGACCGCGTGACCGCCGATCAGCCGCGTGTTCTATCGATTCTTTTCCTCCCCGAAACTAACCCGGCGCAACAACCCGACGGCTCGTATCTGGCCGAAATCGCCAACACCCGCCTTCGCCTTGATCCGCTGTCCATCGAGGATGCCACGGTCACGCTCGGCGTCCTGCCGCTCAAAGCCCGCAATACCCGCAGCCCTTCCGAACTCGCCACCTGGACCCTCGCGAAAAAGGCGGCGCAATGGACCAGCGTCACCGCCCTCAGCTGGTCGGCCACCAGCACCTCCCCCCGGCAGGTGAAACTGGAAGGCACCGGGGCCAACGCCCTTCTCCGCGTCGGAACCCAAACCGTAAAGGTGAACCTCTCTCCTCTGTCACCTGATCACGCAAAAACTTCCCTGTAATTTAAAAATGAATACAGCTAGTCCCATTCGTCACCGTTGCCTCGCTCTCGTCCTCGCCGCCGCCGCGCTCCTGCCCGGCACGAGCCAGGCCCAGCTCGCTGTCCCCGATGCGCGCATCCTGCCCATCGAGCTGGCGGCGACACCGCTGAAGGTGACGCCCGATCGCGCGGACTGGACTTACGTGAGCGGGGCGCAGGCCAGCTTTCGTATCACCCTCGACCTCTCGCCTTATCCGGCGGAGGGCGTTTCCATCCGCTACAAACTCGGCCCCGAGATGCTCGAGGGCCCCGAGAAATCTGCTCTCGTGCCGGCCGGCGGCCTCGTCCTGCCGGTGACGGCTCCGACCGAATCAGGCTTCGTGCGGTGCAGCGTCACCGCCACCCTCGAGGGCAAACCCGTGACGGTCCTGGCAACCATGGGCTTCGCCCCCGAGCAGATCAAACCGACCCAAACCGCGCCGGCCGACTTCGATTCGTTCTGGGCCACCCAGAAAGCCGCCCTCGCCAAGGTCGAGCCCGACTACCGTCTCGACCCCGCGCCCGATCTCTCCTCCGCAACCGTCGAGGCCTTCTACCTGAGCTTTCAAAACGTTGGCGGCTGGCCAGGACCGAGCCGAATTTACGGCGTGCTCTGCGTGCCCCGCCGAGAAGGCTCCTTTCCCGCCGTTTTGAGCGTGCCGGGGGCCGGCGTGCGGCCCTACACCGGCAATCGCGGCCTGGCGGAGAAGGGCGTGATCACTCTGCAAATCGGCATCCACGGCATCCCCGTCAATCTGCCCAAGGAGGTCTATGACGGGCTCCATCGCGGTGCCTTGGACAACTACAACCGCTTCAACCTCGATAACCGCAACGCCTACTACTTCCGCCGCGTTTACCTCGGCTGCCTGCGGGCGGCCGACTACCTCACGACCCTTCCGAAGTGGGACAAGAAGAACCTCGTCGTCATGGGTGGCAGCCAGGGCGGCCAGCTCTCGATCATGACCGCCGCGCTGGAGCCGCGCGTCACCGCGCTCGCCGCCTCGTATCCAGCCTACAGCGACGTGTCCGGCTACCTGCACGGACGCGCGGGCGGCTGGCCCGGCTTGTTCCGTCCCATCGCGGGCGGCGGCGTCAACGATGCCCCGGTCGAGCCCAAACTTTTCACTTCGACTTACTACGATACCCTCAACTTCGCCCGCCGACTGCGCGTGCCGGGCATTTATTTCCAGGGCTACAACGACGTCGTCTGCCCGCCGACGTCTGTGTTCGCCGTTTACAACACCATCACCGCCCCCAAGCAGCTCGTGCTCGGCCTAGAGCACGGCCACGCTTGGTCCGCCACCCAACAAGCTCCGATGGACGCCTGGGTTTATCAACACCTCGGGATCCACTGATGCCTCCAACTTCCGCTGAAACCAACATTCCAAATAGACCTTAACTTACCAGGAAAACCCACACCTGCTCCCATGAACTTCATCTCCTACCAACCGCTCAAAGAACAGCTCCGCAGCCGCACATTTACGGACCGGCAGGCCTTGCCCTACTTCATCCTGTTTTGTGTCTTGTCGGTCCCTGTCCCCACCTCCGTAACAGCCAACTCCTTGGACTGGGTGCTCACCGGTTGTTGGGTTCTGATTACCGCGCTTGGTCTTCTCTACGCATACCGCAAGAACGGCGGCAGTGATGGGGTTGATTTCATCAAGAAGTTTATCGCTCTCGGCTGGATCGCCCTTGTTCGCTGGACACTGGTGTTCATTCCCTTGTCCGTGATTGTTATGATAGCGGTCGGCCATTTTGGCGGACCACTCGATGAATCGGTGAAGGCTGAAGCGACAGAATGGTTTCACCTCATCGCGCCCTGCATCTTCATGATCGTGCTTTTTCAACGCATCGGCTGGCACATCAAAGATACCGTGGAAGATGACGGAACAAACTGCCTCGTATAAGTCACCCCAGCGCAACGGAAACGCTCCCTCGCTTCACCTCCAACCCCGTCCAACTCCCATGATCCAGCATCCCGTCATTTCCTTTCTCGAAAACGAATTCTGGTGGGGAGGCCGCAACGCCGACGGCGTTGACATGCCCTTCACCCCCGCGAGCCGCCATCGCGTGGACCTCTCAACCAACCTGCGCGAAAACCAGGGCGCGCCTCTGTTGCTCTCCAGCAAAGGCCGCTACGTCTGGAGCGATCGCCCTTTCACCTACGAGTTTCGCGACGGCAAAATCCACCTCTCCGGCAGCATGTCCCCCATCACGCTCTCGGAGGGACACGGCGACCTGCGCGGGGCTTTCCGCGCCGCCGCGGCGCGCCACTTTCCGGCCTCGGGGAAAATGCCGCCGGAGCTATTCTTCTCCGCACCCCACGCCAATACGTGGATAGACATGCAGCACACGCAAACCCAGGCGGGCGTGTTGCGCTACGCGCGCGGTTTGGTGGAGGGCGGCTACCCGCCCGGCGTGCTGATGATAGATGCCGGCTGGGCCGAATATTGGGGCAGTTTTAAGTTCCACGCCGGGCGCTTCACGGACCCCGCCGTGATGACGCGTGAACTGCACGCGCTGGGCTTCAAGGTCATGCTGTGGGTCAGTCCGTTCATCGCGCCCGACGGCATGGAGTTCCGCCGTTGGCGCGGCCAGCCCGGCTGGTTCCTGCGCGACCGCCAGGGCGCTCCGGCCGTGCTTCCGTGGTGGGATGGCCACAGTGTGCATCTCGATCTCACCCACCCGGAGGCCATGGACTGGTTCAAGGCAGGCCTGCGTTCCCTGCAAAAAGACTACGGCATTGACGGTTTCAAATTCGATGCCGGCGACACCTTGCACTACCTCAATCGTCCGGCCTCATGGCAAAACGCCGAGCCGGTGGACCTCACCGAGGCGTGGGCGCAGTTGTCGCTGGATTTCCCCTACAGCGAATTCCGAGCCTGCTGGAAAATGGGTGGGCAGCCTGTCGTGCAGCGCCTGCATGATCGCGCCCCGAATTGGACCACGGCAGGCATCCTGAGCCTCATTCCGAACAGCATCGCGCAAGGTCTGATCGGTCACGCCTTCACCTGCCCGGATTTGATCGGCGGCGGCGATTACCTGTGTTTCACCGATCCGGCCTACAGACTCGACGAGGAGTTGTTCGTGCGCTTCTGCCA
>CAMDHP010000107.1 GCA_945898185.1 Akkermansia muciniphila
CCGGTGGCATCCGCGCCATGGCTGGTCTGAAACCACGAGTAACTCGCGCTCAGGTGCTCCGAAACTCCGAAGCGCAGGCCGCAGGCGAAGGCGGCGCGTTTCCACTCCGCCACCACATCACGCCGAGGGCCGATGTTTACCGAGTTCCATTCGTGAAGGCGCGAATCCCAAAGGTCGAAGTTGTCGTGATGCACGCCCATACTGACGAAATACTTGGCCCCGGCGGCGGCGTATAAATCCATCAAACGCTGGGGCTCCCAGCGCTCGGCCCGCCACAGCGGGAGGATATCCTTAAAGCCGTGTTTAGAGGGGTGGCCAAACTTGGCGAGATGATGACGATAGGCGCGATGCCCCTGTACATACATGTGCCGCGCATACCACTCGCTGGGACCGGGCAATATAGTATCCACGGGCAAGGAAGGATCCCGGGGTGCAAGAGCGTCCCAATCATCCATGCCCGGCACCGCTTGCGGCCCCCAGTGGCTCCAGATGCCAAACTTGGCGTCGCGAAACCATTCAGGGCACGTGTAGGTGGAGAGAGACTGGCGCGAGGAATCGAACTGGACGGGCATGGGAGCGTAGGGAAAGAGGGGGTTTTTAGGGGGCGGCGCCGGCGGCTAATCGAGGTGGAAAACCTCTTCCATAGTTGCCCACCATTCACCGGATTTGCGGTCCGCGAGGGGGAGCTGGCAGGGTATGCAGACCGCCCACCAGCGCTGCGTTTCGGGATCGGCGGCCATGCGGGCCATGTCGCCCGCAAAATCGCCGCCGGTGTATTCGAGGTAGCTAAACAAGAAATGACTCCCGTCCGGCAGTTGGCGCAGATGGATGGAATAGTTCTGAATGTGGCAGGCCTTGATCATTTGCAGCACCCCAGGCCAGACCTCGGTGTGCAGCGTTTTGTATTCCGCTAGCTTTTCAGGGCGCAGCCCAATGACCCAACCGTAGCGTTTCCTCAAGGGAGTGGTGAGCGTATGCATTTAGATTCCTGGGGGCGTTTTTGCTTCCTCGTTTTTTAAAAAGAGCTTTGCGGCGAAAGCTGCCGGGGCGATGTCACCCCAAACCAGATGATGTGGAGCCAAGACCACCGCAAGGGCATGAAGCCTAAAACGAAGCGTGCGCAGGCATGGGAGAAGGAGACTGAGGACCATAACAACCGAAGGGGTAGGGGGGCTTTCGGGGACGAGTTCGTATGGATTGTATAGCCAGCTAGTTTTAGCAGCAGGGAAGACAGTCCAAGGGTTCGCCCAGAAAACCCAAAAGCATATAGACAAAAAACCTTGGCGAACATGAGAAATTTCCCCTCCGGCTTAACATAAAACCCCTGCGAATCGCCCTTGGCCATCTGCGATGGAGGATCGCGGCGTGGCACCTGATTCTAATTCGCGTTCACGTTGAGGTGCATTGGCCGGGGACGGCCAACCGGGTATAACAGGAAGTGCTTCCGGCCTTGAGGTAGGGCGGGACCGCTGGGCCCGCCGCTCCGCTCGGGCGGACCGTCGCAAACAGGCGGCGCGCCCAGCGGTCGCGCCCTCTACCTCAGGCGGGCCCAGCGCTCGCGCCCGTGGGAGAAAAATCACAGTTAAACCACGTAAAAATTCATGGTCGGGGGAGGCACCCGTTGAGTATTGTTACGGTTCGTCTCCCGCAGGTGTTAAGATGGCACTGCATTAGATAACCAACCCGCCCCAATGCTCTATAACCAACTCCCGGCCCATGGTTTTGCTCCAAGTGGCCGAAACGCCCCTCTTTCTCGGGTTTGCCTCCTCTTCGGCGTCCTCGGCGCTCTGACTTGCCCTTCGGCGGCCCAGGATTCGCTCGACAGTGCTCCTTTAGATCCGCCGCTGGCCGAATCTTCGACGAGCCTTAAGCTCCGAACCGTCCCGGACACGAAGGCCTCGCTCGTGCCAGACACCCTGCGCTCCGACCCTTCGCTGCGCGCCGGACGCCCCACCCAGGCGTGGAAGTTAACGCAGACGCAGGAGCTTACCGTGTCCGTGAGCGGAGCCGTTCGGGACTCCAAAGATTACTTGGAGTTCTGGCTATACCTGCCCGAACGCGCGTCCGCCGGGCGGATCGGCTTTCGCCTAGGCAACCGCAGCGATTCCCTCGTTTTGGCTTGGGTAGGTTGGCGGCGCATCTCGATACCGCTCGCAGTGATGGGGAAAAGCAAAGCGGAGGGCGAGCCAGACCAGCTCTATTTGACGCGCGAAGGTGAGTTTCCGGCGGATTACACAGTTTATCTCCAAGATGCTCGACGCGTGCCGGTCAGCACAGGGGCAGGCATCACGGAAGAGGATTTACTAGATCATCTCGATTTCACCAGACCGGGCCTGGTGGCGGTGCGGATGGCGATGGAGAAAAATCAAAAAGCCGAAGCACTGGCGGCTTTGGCGGCTTATTTTAGGCAAGATTTTACGGCGCGTATGCCTTGGACGGGGCTGGCGGGCCATGCGGTCACCGAAGATAAAGAAGAGAAACGCCGCAAGGTGGTGGAAGCTGCGGATAAACTCCTGGCGGGGACCGTGTCGCACGCGGATAACACCTTCAACTTTCCCGGTGGGGATGTGGACTGGCGTTTCAACCCTACGGCGGGAACCTCCAAGTTCACTTACGAATGGGGCTTTTCTCTGAACCGCCATGGAATCTGGGAACCCATTACCTTGGCTTACGAAGCAACGAGAGACGAAAAATATGCGGATCTATGGGTGCGGCAGTTTCGGCGCTGGGTGGAGCAAATGCCCGCGCCCGGGATTGACGAAGAACGTGGCGACTCGGGCTGGCGGGGGCTTGAAGCCGGGTTGCGTTTTTCACGCATCTGGCCGTCCGCCTTTTTCTCCGTGGCGCCGGCCAAAGCGGTGAAGGACGAGGATATACTCTTGTTTCTGCGTTCCGTCGTGGATCACGGGAATTTTTTATCCGGACATCCCTACTCGCCGGGCAACCACTTTTTATTGGCCATGTGCGGCCTGTTTACCCAAGGGGTGACCTTTCCTGAGTTAAAAGATTCCAGCTACTGGCGGCGGCGCGGCCTTGAGCAACTCACCCTCTCGCTCGACCGCAACACGGTGCCCGAGGGTGCTTGGTATGAATTCGCGCCCGGGTATCACCAGTGGGTAGTCAATCGGACCATGACCGCGTTTCGGATCGCTCAGATCAATGGATTTGGCCAGGAAGTCGCCCCGTCGCTCTGGGCTCATTTGGAAAAAATGGCCTCGTGGAATGTGCGTATCTCCGGCCCCGATGGCCTGGTGCCGACGGTCAACGACGGGGGCAAGGTCATCATCGCGCAATCGGTGGCCACGAGTTCGATCGTGTTTCCCGAAAATCCTTTACTGCGCTGGGCGGCTCAACGCGAAGACGCCAAAAGCACGCCGCCGCCCCAGCAGCCGAGTTACGCGTTGCCCGATAGCGGCTATACGATTTTCCGAACGGGTTGGGGATCAAAGGACAGTTATGTATTATTCGACGTGGGCCCGCTCGGAGGGTGGCATGGGCACCAGGATGCGCTTAACATAGTCACCTATTTTTATGGCCGGCCCTTCCTGTTTGATAATGGCGGTTGGGCTTACGATGCGACTATCTGGCGTAAATACGGGCCCAGCACGGCTTCGCACAACACCGTTCTGGTGGATGGCCTGGGTCAGTGGCGCGGCTTTAGTCGCGCCGATCCGATCGGGCTCAATCCGCCGAACACACCTCCGCCGGTTTTCGCCACCAATTCGACGGTAGATTACGCTTCAGGTTGGTATGTGGCGGACTACGGAAAAAAGGGCGCAGCCGAACCCATCGCACACCATCGACGGGAGCTGGCGTTCCTGAAGGGGGAGTCACCGCTTCTGGTGGTGGTGGATACGCTGGCACCGCTGGATACAAAGGAGCATCGCTACGAAGCCAGATGGCACCTATTAAGCACCAAATGGACCGAAGACAAAAAAGCGCGCGTCTTATGGACGACGGACGCGGGTAAACCCAATCTTGCCGTGCTCGCCCTGACTGGGGCGGAGGAGTTCCACGCGGATTCCGGCGTTACCACCCCTGAAGTGCTGGGCTGGTCCTACGATGGCCAGACCGGCGGGCCTTACCCGGCCTTGACCCTCCGGCAGGCGGTGACCGGCTCCGGCGTTAAGCGACTGGTAACGGTTTTTATACCCTTCAAGGGGAAACCGGGAAATCCGGTGACGAGCGTCCGCCGCAACGGAACGAACCAGTGGGTGATCGCACTGAAGGGCCAGGACTCGGTAACGCTTGACTTGGCGGTGCAAGCAGCAGGCAACCAACCTAGTTTTACATTGCGCGGGGTGGCATGGCCGAAGCCTCAGTAATATAAGCGCCCTCTTTACGCTTCGGGGGCAGCTCGAAAAACTGTGCTGTTCCGGTTGTATTATACCATTTATGTAACGGAATGGGACTTATGGTAGGGAGGGATCGCTGGGCCCGCCGCCCTACCTCAGATTCAGAGTCTCAATCCGAAATATAAATGGTATTAAGCCCCCGCGCTCGTCGCCTTCCCCCGCCCTCCTTTATGCAAGCTCCCCGCCGCTTCCTCGTTATCCTTTGCGCCTTCGCGTTGCTCGACGCCGCCCGAGCCGCCGTCGTGCCCGCGCCGTTGTTTACTCACAACGCCGTCCTGCAACGCGGTAAACCCGTGCCAGTCTGGGGCACCGCCGACGCCGGCGAAAAGGTCTCTGTCGCCTTCGCCGGCCAGTCGCTCGCCACCACCGCCGACGCCGCCGGTCGCTGGCGGATTGACCTCGCGCCGCTCCCCGCCAGCGACACGCCGGCCGAACTCGTTATCAAGGGCACGAACACCATCACCCTCAAGAACATCCTCGTCGGCGAGGTCTGGCTCGCTTCCGGCCAGTCAAATATGGAGTGGGCGCTCAAGAACACCTACGACGCCTCCCTTGATATTCCCGCCTCGGCTCGTTTCCCGCAGATCCGCCACATCCAGATCGCCAAGAAGGTCTCCGATTCCCCGCTCAGCAAGGCCAGCGGCACTTGGAATGTCGCCAGCCCGGCCACGACAGGCGACTTCTCCGCCGTAGCCTACTACTTCGCAGTTGATATCCACCAGTTCCTCAACGTCCCCATTGGCATCATCCACAGTTCTTGGGGCGGCACTCGAATAGAGTCTTGGTTAACGCCAGACGCACTTCGCTCCGACCCCGCCTTTGCAACCGTCGCCGAGGGCTGGACAAAAGCCCTCGCGAGCTACCCTGACGCCAAGCTCAAGCACGATGCCGCAGTGACCGCGTGGAAAGCCGACCAAGCTGCCGCCAAAGCGGCCGGCCAAGCATTTACAAAACGTGCTCCCTACCCCCCGTGGGGCCCCGGTCACCACGCCACTCCCGGCGGGCTTAACAACGGCATGATCGCTCCCCTCGCTCCCTACGCCCTGCGCGGTGCCCTCTGGTATCAAGGCGAGGCCAATGCGGAAAAAGCCTCCGAATACCACGCCCTCTTCTCCGCACTTATCACCGGCTGGCGCAGCCAGTTTGCCCAGGGTGACTTTCCCTTCTATTGGGCTCAGCTCGC
>CAMDHP010000108.1 GCA_945898185.1 Akkermansia muciniphila
TCGCCACCGAAACCACCCTGGAAGGCGCCCCCTTCCTTCGCGACGCCGTGGCATTAGCCGACACCGCCAGCGTCTTTGCCGACTCCGTGGTCCGTCTAATCCAAGAACCAGCCGCCCGCGACTCCCTATCTGCCCAAGCGCGCGCCGCCGTAGCAGGCGCCCTCTCCCCCAAAGCGTGCTACGCGCGCCTTTCAGCCGCGCTCGGCGCTACGGCATGAATGCTCGCTCCATCAGCGTGGTCATACCGGTTTATAACGCCGGCCCGTTTCTCCGCCTTTCCATCGCCAGCATCCTCGCACAAACCCACCGCGATCTTGAGCTGATTGCCGTGGACGACGGTTCGACAGATGATTCCGCCGCGACGCTCGCCTCCTTCGCCGCCATCGATCCACGCGTCCGCTTCATCTCCCGCCCTAACACCGGCATCGTCGGCGCCCTCAACGATGGCCTCGCCATCTCCGGCGGCGACTACATCGCGCGCATGGATGCCGACGATATCGCCGAGCCAATCCGCCTCGAACGTCAACTGGCATACATCGGCACCCGCCCCGACTGTGTCGCCCTCGGCACCTTCGCTCGCGTCATAGATCCATCCGGCGGCGTCGTGGGCCTGCACGAACCACCCCGCGAACACGACGAAATCCTCGCTCGCCTGCTCCTTGCCGACGGCGGCGCCCTCCTCCACCCCTCCGTCATTTTTCGCCGCTCCGCCCTCGTCGCAGCCGGTGCCTATGACCCCGCCTTCTGCCGGGCCGAGGACCTCGATCTCTACTTCCGTCTCTCCAAACACGGGCGCCTGGCCAATCTCCCCGAGCCCCTTCTCCGCTACCGCCAGCACCCCTCGAGCACAAATTTCACCCGCCGTGCCGAGCAACGCCGCCTGATTGCCGAGATCCTGCGCCGCGAACGCACCGCCCGCGGCCTGCCCGCGCACGATCCCGCCGCGACCCGCGGCCCCTCCGACTACTCCACCGCCGAGCTCCATCGCCACTGGGCCTGCGGCGCCCGCCTGCATGGGTCGCGCTTCGCCGCTCTTCGCCACGCGCTTTCCGCTCTGCTCCACGAGGGACCCAACCAAGCCAACTGGCGCACCCTGCGCCACGTCACCGGCATCTAAAACCGCCATGCTCACTCCTCTTCGCCACCGCCTGCGCCTTCTGCGCCAGAATATTCGCGACGCGCTAGCCCGCCACCATTCCCGCCGGGCCTACCGTGCTATGACCGCGCTCGGTTGCGAAATCGCGGGCCCGCTCAACCTTGAAGGCCTCAGGCCCGCCTTGGCCAACGCCGGCTGCATCGCCTTCGGCGCGCGCGTCACCTTGCGCTCGCCCCACCTCCATATTTCCCTCTCCACCTCGCGCGGCGCCCTCCTGGAAATCGGCGCGGACAGCTACCTTAATCAGGGCGTCACCATTCACGCCGCGCGCCACGTGCGCATCGGGCGCCGCTGCCTGATCGGCGAACAGGTCGTCATTCACGACACCGACTTTCATCCCGTGACGCCCGGGAAACCGACCAGGATAAAGCCCGTCAATATTGGCAACAACGTCTGGATTGGTCATCGCGCGACCATCCTGCCCGGCGTCACCATCGGAGATCACGCCGTCGTCGGCGCCGGCGCCGTCGTCACTCGCGACGTCGCCTCTCGCACCGTCGTCGCCGGAGTGCCCGCCCGCACCGTCTCCACCTTCGAATGCCCGGACGACTGGACACGCCCATGAGCACCGAACGCATCCTCGTTGCGATCTGCACCCACAATCCTCGTCCCGCCTTTCTCGCCGAGACGTTGGCCGGCCTTCGCGCCCAGACCCAACCGGTCGCCGATTGGCGTCTCCTCATCGTGGACAACGCATCGCGCGATCCGCTCTCCGGCAGCCTCGACCTGTCCTGGCATCCCGCCGCCCGCATCGTGCGCGAGGAAAAACTCGGAACCGCCCACGCCCGGCTACGCGCCTTGCGGGAAGCGCGCGACCAGGGCGAAGCGCTGCTCCTCTTCGTGGACGACGACAACGTTCTCGCTGAGGACTATATCGCCCGCGGCATCGCAATCGCAGCCGCCTCGCCCCGGCTCGGCGCCTGGGGTGGCCAATTGCTTGCGCGCTACGAGACCCCGCCCCCCGCCTGGATAAAGCGATACGAGATCTACCTGGCAATCTGGGCTCTCGCGAGTGAAACACGGACGGATCACTTCGTTGGCTACGACGCCATCCCTCCCACGGCTGGCTGCTTTTTACGCTTAGCAGTCGCGACGCGTTACCTCGAGATCACCGCCTCCGATCCGCGGCGCCTGCTGCTTGGAGCCCGCGGCGACGTCCAGCTTCGCGGCGAGGACACCGACCTCATGCTGACCGCCTACGATCTCGGCATGGAGGTAGGCCGTTTCCCCGAACTTAAAGTGACACACATTATACCGGCAGGGCGCCTCACGGCGGACTATCTCTCCGGTCTCATGCATGGCACTCTGCTGGGCGCAAAAATGCTGGAATACATCCGCTTTGGACGCGTTCCCGCTTCCCAAGACGGAAATTGGCTCAGCCGTCTCGTCGAACGCGCCCGCGTCGCAAGGCTGCCCGACCACATGCGCCGTATCGCTACCGCCGAATCCCGTGCGCGCCGGGATGCACAACGCCTCATCGGTGAATGGCAACAAACCTAGCGTCGGGGCCGCGCGCCAAAGGCACCATGAACCCGGGTCTGCACCTCCTCACTCGAGCCGGGCTCATCCGCCGGCCCGACGTCTGCCGAACGCCACCGCTTTGCACATGTTGATTCACCGCCTAACACGCTGCCTCCCCCAGGCCACCCGATACGGAGGCCGCAATCGCACCGACCAGATCGCGGGCCTCCTTCGGCGTGAGGGCGCGACAATTGCGGACATAGACTTCTTTACCCGCGACTTCTCCGACAGGGCCGGTAATTTTCGCGCCGGCTTCGCGGTCTGGCGCACCCTTCGCCCGCCCTTCACACGCGACTTCGCCTCGCTCTGGGTCTTGGGTCGCTTCGTCCGCCTTCTTCGCGCCGCCGCCCCCGCCGGTGGCGTGCTTGCCTGGGAAAACACCGACGACACTCTCGTCGGCATCGCCGCCCGCCACCTCGGCTGGCGCGTGCTCGCCTTACCTCACAATCTAAACTCCCTTTACAACGCGTCCGCACGCCCGCTTGCCGCGCGCCTGCGCGGCCTCTCCACCGAGGTCGCCGCCCTCGCCACCGCCGACGCCGTCTTCACCATCTCTCCCGACGAGAAAAATTTTCTGCGCCTTGCCGGCGTCCCTGCGGAACTGTCGCCCTACCACCCCGCCGAAGACTTCGCGGCCGAACTCGGCCGCATCCGCGAGAGACGCTCGCCCCGCACGGACGCGCCTATCCTCATTCTCGGCTCCGCCCACAACGCACACACCCTCGAAGGCATGTCCGCGCAGCTCCGCGCCCTTTCCTCGGCTCCGGGCAACCTCCGCCGCCGCGTGATCGTTGGCGGCGACGCCACTGAGATCCTCGCTGCTGAATTCCCGCTGCCCGACGTCGAGTTTGCTGGCCGCATCCCAGCCGGACGTCTCGACACGCTCATGAGTGAAATTCGCGCACTTTGGATCGTGCAAACCGCCGGCACCGGGGTCGTCACGCGTCTGCGCGACTTCACCCTCGCCGGCATTCCCGTGGTCGCCAACTCGGTGGCGGCCCGCTCGTGGGAGCGCACGCCCGGAGTTTTCATTCTCGACCGGCTGGCCGACCTGGCGGCGACCGTGGAGACGTTGCCTCTTGTCGTGCCCTCCCAGCCTCCATCACCGGGCCCCGCCCTGCTCGCCCGCATCGTATGAGCGCCTCCGATTCGATCCTTTTTATCAGCCGCCAACTGGCGGTGCCCCGTCACCATGGCGGCTGCGTTTACCCGCACGCGATCCTGCGCGCCCTGCGCAATCACGGGCTTTCCGTGGACTACGCCTGGCTCGCCCGGCCGCTCGACGGTCGCCGCCATCCCGTCATGAGAGACCCGCTGGCCGGCGCCGGTTGGAGAAACACTGCCGTGCCTCATACGATCAGCGCTGGGAGCCTGCGGCTTCTTTGGCCACCACACCATTGGCTTCGCGCCTGGACCGAACCCCGCGACACCGAGGTGGAGCGTGCGCCCGATGAGCACGAACAACGCTGGTTCGCGCATCTCGTCGCCGAGCTCCGGCCCACCCGGTTGATCGTGGACTTCGCGATCAATCTTCCCGTCCTCGACAAAGTGCCCGCGGACCTGCGCGGCAGAATGCAAGTCGCCGTGCTCACACACAACAACGTCGCGCATCGCACCAAGCTCTACCGGCACCATCAACGCGCGTTCGATTTCATCCCCCTCTCCGCCGACGAGGAGCGTCGTTTGCTTTGCCGCGCAGACATCGTGGTTGCCATCCAGGATCGAGAGGCCGCCGAGTTTCGCACCATGCTCCACGGTCCGACGGTCGTCACAGTTCCGCCGCCCATGATACCGGAGCCACTGTCCCCATCCGGCGACGGTTTGGTCGCCCTTTTCGTCGGCGGCTACAGCGGTCACAACCTCGCGGCCCTCGACTGGCTGTTGCGCGACATCTGGCCTCTTGTGCTCGCGGCGATTCCCGCGGCTCGCCTTCACGTGGCCGGCACGGTCGCCCGGGCCGTCCCGAAAGGGGCCTCCGGCGTTGTCCCCGTGGGCCCGCATCCCGACCTGCGCGAGACCTATGCTGCCGCCTCCTTGGTGCTTGCCCCGCTTCCCTTGGGCACGGGCCTGAAGCTCAAGGTGGTCGAAGGCATGGCGGCGGGCCGCGCAGTCGTCACCACTCCCGCCGGTGCCGAAGGATTCGACGAACTGGAGAATGGCTCCACCGCCGTCGTCGCGGACTCCGCTCAGACCTTCGCAGATTCCGTCGTCCGGCTGCTACGCGACCCCGCCAGTCGTCGCCAAATCGCCGCGCGCCAGCTTGACTGGATCTCCCGCCGGCTAAACCCCGAGGCTGCGCTGGCCCCTCTTTTCGCCGCCGGTTTTTGAACGCCGTGAAGCCACCGCGCATCAGCATCTGCATACCTGCCTACCGCGCCGAGCGCCACCTCGCCGCGACCCTCGCTTCTGTGCGAATCCAGAGCTTCGCCGACTGGGAGCTCATCGTAGTCGAGGACGGCTCGCGCGACGGCACCGAGGCGCTGGTAAACGCCTTCGCTAAGACCGTCTCCCAGCCCGTCCGCTACCTCCGCCACGACGACAACCGCGGTCTGTCAGCGACTCGCAACATCGCCATTGCCGCCGCCGTCGCGCCGTGTCTCGCCCTGCTGGACGCCGACGATCTCTGGGCGCCCGACCACCTTGCCACCAGCCTCGCCGTCCTTGGCGACCCCGCGCTGCCCGCCGCCACCTTCGCCGC
>CAMDHP010000109.1 GCA_945898185.1 Akkermansia muciniphila
CTCGTCATCACCGCGCAGAATCGCACCAAGCTCTTCGGCACCACGCTCTCGCTGGGCGGCACTGCCTTCGATGCGCCGGGCCTCGTGCTTGGCCAGACCATCGGCTCCGTCACCTTCACCGCCAGCGGCGGCACCGGTGCCACCGACGCGCTCGGCATCTACTCCATCACGCCCTCGGCCGCCACCGGCGGCACCTTCGCCGCCGCAAACTACAACATCTCCTACCAGCCCGGCACGCTCACCGTCACCGCACCCACCTTAGCCGAGTGGGCCACCGGCCTATCCGATCCCGCCGCCACCGCCGACTCTGATGCGGACGGCGCCTCGAACCTGATGGAGTATTTTATGGGCCTAAATCCAGCCTTGGCTGACGCCGTGCCTCCCCAATTTAACTCCACCGGTTCCGGGCTCCAACTCGACTACCGCCGCAGCAAGGTGATTACCGGCGTTAGCAGCACTGTGGAGTGGACCGCCAGCCTCACCGGGGCAGCTACCTGGTCAACCAGCGGGGTCACTGACACGCTCGTGTCCGATCAAGGCACCTACGAAATTCGTCGCTCGCGTGTCGCATTCACCAGTCCCGAGACCGCCAAGTTCCTCCGCCTTCGCGTGAGCCAACCGTAAGGCGCGTCCCGGCCTCACTCCACCACGCGCGGCACTACGATCATGTTGTCGCGTTGCTGAGGGGCGTTGCGCAGGGCGTCCTCGGCCGAGAGGCCCGCTCGCGGCACATCCGCCTGCAACACGTTAAAAATCGGGGTGGCGTGCGCGGTGGGTTCGACGCCGTCCACGTTCACTTCCTTCAGCTTCTCAATATAGCCGATGATGTCGCCGAGCTGGGCGGAGAATTTCGTTTTCTCCTCCGGCGTCAGCGCGAGTCGCGACAGCATAGCGAGGTGGTCGATGTCTATCTGCATGGACGGAAGCAGTGAGGAGCGAGAAGCGAGGAGCGAGGAGAAATTCAGCGGCGGAGATCTTCACCACGGATAAACACGGATGAGCATGGATAACGAAAATTTTATGCCCCGGAGCCAGGGATCGCGTCCCCGGTCTTGATCATCGGTTTTAATCCGTGTCCATCCGTGTCCATCTGTGGTGAACCAACCCCCCGGTCGTTTTCTTGAAAGGCGGCTCGCCCTCGCATGCCGATCTGCTTCATCGTCGGACCATGTTCGAAATCACCGGCACGGTCAAAAAAGTCTTCGAGGAGCAAACCTTCGGCAGCGGTTTTAACAAGCGAGAGTTCGTGCTGACCATCGAGTCGGGCAAGTTCCCGCAGGACATAAAATTCGAGTGCGTGAAGGATAAGGTTGGCCTCGTCACCGCGCTCAAGCCCGGCGCGAAGGCAAAAGTTTTCTTCGACCTCCGCGGCCGCGAGTGGAAAGAGAGCTACTTCGTGAATCTCAACGCTTGGAAGATCGAGCAAGTCGGCGCTACCCCCGATGCTCCGCCGGCCGACGATGACGGTGCGCCTCTCGTAGAGCCTCCGGGCGACTCGATCCAAGAAGACGTGCCCTTCTGAAATGGGTTAACCGCGAAGGCTCGCGAAGGTGCGCGAAGTTAAACCTCAAGGTCACGGTCTGCCTGATCCTTCAGCCTAGAAACTGCAGTTCAAACCCACCGCGGATTACGCGGATCGAGCGGATAAAACCGGATATATAAGAAACCCCGCTTCAAAACGAGTCACCCAGCCGGCGGACCGCTGATATTCCGTAATTTTTTGACATCCGCGTTCATCCGCGTGACCCGCGGTTTCTAGCGCCGGTTTTAGGTTCAGGGCTTCGCGTCACTTTGGATCGTCTTTGCGGTAAAAAATCCTTCCGGCGGAATTATTAGCCGTCCGCGGGGAACGTTGAGACACCTCGAGATGGAACTGGGCACCTCGGGCTAAAGTTTGGGCGCTTGGCGGATTCGGGACTAGGAATCCGGGTTAAACCCGAAATCCGAAATGGGAATCGGCTATCTGCCGCAACCTGCTGGGCAGCTGAACGTTCGCTCAGCCACAGCGATGCACTTCTAGTGCACCGCTGGGTTCGCTCACGATGATCTGCTCCAGCATCTTACGACATCTTACCGGTTCCGATTCCGGATTTCGGGTTAAAAAGTGGCCAGGCACTCCACGGCACTGGGAAGAGCGTCGTCACCGTTGCTGCCTTCCGGCCCTGGCGGGGTTCACGCGCCTTCCCATGCATGGCGCCTGGCCGCCGGCACCGTGCTTGGGCGGGCGATGCAGTTCAATGGGAATCTTTCACCGCCGCGCCATTTTCGGCCGCACGCGCAGAAGGCTGGCCAAGCGCGTCTCGCTCGCGAGAGGGTGAGGTGGACCCCGAAAACTGGACAGGAGGAATCGTTAAACCTAAACCCGAAAAACGATCCAAAACATGTCCAATAAAAACCGACGGAAATTCAGTCCAGAATTCAAAGCCTAAGTTGGGCTGGAAGCACTTAACCTAAAAACGGCATTGGAAACCGCGGATTGCGCGGATGAACGCGGATAGAAGACGAATGCCAAATATCGATGCATCACCCCCAGGGTGAATGCCTTTGGTTCGTGGTATTTTCTGTATCCTGTTTTATCCGCTCGATCCGCGTAATCCGCGGTTGGTTTGGATTGCCGAATCTATGCTTAAAGGCATAGAGCCGGTGCAAACGATAGCCGCACGTCACGAGGTTGATCCCGTGCAAGTGAGCCAATGGAAGAAAGAGGTGCTCGAACGGCTCCCCGAAGTCTTCGCGACCAAAGCGCCGCCCGGGGTGGCGGAAGCGGCGCAAAAGGAAGCCCAGCTCTTCCAGAAAATCGGCCAGCTCGAGATGGAACTCGAGTGGTTGAAAAAAAATCTGCGCAGCTCCACGGCTGAGAAACGCACGATGGTGGAGCCAAGTCACCCCCGCTTGAGCGTGAGCCGGCAGTGCCAACTGTTGGCCCTGCCGCGTGCCACGCACTACCATCAGGCCCGGCCGGTTTCACCCCAAAGCCTCCAGTTCATGAAGCTCATCGACGAGCTGTATCTGTTGTGTCCATTTTATGGATCGCGCCGGATGATGCGGGCCCTGCGCCGTCAGGGCGATCGGATCAATCGCAAGCGCATACAACGCCTCATGCGAGTGATGGGACTGGAGGCGATTTACCGAAAGCCCAACCTTTCGCGCGCCAACGCGGCGCATCGGGTTTATCCGTATTTGCTGCGGGGACTTCAGGTGCTGCGCTCCAACCGAGTGTGGGCCACCGATATCACCTATATCCCCGTGCAAGGAGGGTTCGCGTATCTATGCGCGGTGATAGACTGGCACAGTCGCTGCGTGCTGGCCTGGGAGTTGTCCAACACTTTGGACGCGGCGTTTTGCGTGCGGGTCCTGAAAAAAGCGATCCAGCTCCATGGCGTGCCGGAGATCTGCAATACCGACCAGGGCTGTCAGTTTACCTCCTCGGAATTTACCGGGGTGTTGCTGGCCCACGGCATCAAGATCTCGATGGACGGGAAAGGACGCTGTCTGGACAACGTCTTTGTCGAGCGACTCTGGCGTTCGGTGAAATACGAGGAGGTTGACCTCAAGGCTTACTCCAACATCCTCGAGGCCGAACGCAGCCCCGGTGCCTACTTCCGCTTCTACAACGAGCACCGCCCTCACAGCAGCCACAACGGACGAACACCCTCGGAGGTCCATCGCAACCAACCCCATCCCCAAGACAAACAATCCCAGCAGGCCGCCTAGAGGCGGCCCGGGCGGGCAGGGAGGGAGCGAGCTCCCTCCCCTGCACCCCTCCCGGTATTTATCTTCTCCCCAATCAGAGAATACCCAGCATAACTAACCTTCCCGATCCCACTGTCCAACCGACAGGGTCCACCCCATTAGTTTATATCAGATTTTCAGATAGTCGGCAGGTGTCTGAGGAAGCAGATGCGGAGCGCCAGCAGGCGGGCGAGGGTGCGCGGGCGGAAGAAGGCCAGGATGAGGCTGGTTTTGCCCGCGCGGTTGGGGCCGATGCCGAGCTTGAAGGGTGCGAGCGCGAGCTGGGCGTGGGCGAGTTAGGAACCGAATGCGGCCGGAGGAACGGGCGGCGGCAGGTTGCGCAGATGGCCGCGCAGCTGGCGGGCGAATTGGAAGGATTTCCAGCAGTTGAAAAGAAGGAAGCCGGCGAGGACCATGTTCCAAGTGGAGCCTTGGTAGGCGCCGTAGGCGAAGAAAGCGGCGCCGCCGAGAAAGCCGATGACGGTGGCCACGATCAGGCTGTTGGCGGGGCCTACGAAATACCAAAGCACGGAGCGCAGGATCTGGCCGCCGTCGAGGGGGTAGATGGGCAGTAGGTTAAAAATGAGCAGAGCGAGGTTGATTAACTGGATGGTGAGCAGGCACTCAAAGAGATCGGGGTTGGTATCGTCCAGGCCACGCCCGGCGGCGATCCGCACCGCGAGGTAGAAGACCGGCACGAGCAGAGCGTTGACCATGGGGCCGGCGGCGATGCTCCAGAGCTGGGCACCGGGGCGTTGGGGCGGGGCTACGTAGGCGACGCCTCCGAGGGGCCAGAGCACGATCTGGTCGGCCTGGCCGCCGGTGGATCGGCAAGCGAGGGAGTGGCCGTATTCGTGCATGAGCACGAGGAGGAAGAGCGAAAGGTATTCGGCGATATTCCAGACGGGCGATGAGTATTGATCGCCGCGGGTCGAGACGGTGTAGAAGGCGACGAAGAACCACGACCAGTGGAGATAAACTTGGATGCCAAGGAGGCGGAAGAGGCGGATTGAGCCCTGTTGGGTAGGCAGCATTGGGCAGAACTACGCGGCGTGTCGGGCGCACTGCAACACGCATATCGAATCGGGCAGGGCGGGTGGAGGGGCGGGGTCACGGTTTCGGGCGCGGAGTCGGAAAATCCGGCCCGGGAAGCGGGTTTCATCCGGTGCGCGGAAGCGAAGCGGAAGAATGGCTGTGCTGGAGGAAAGTTTTTTGCGTAGAGGGTGGTTTCTTATGAAGTCGTTTTCTGTTCTGCGCCCGTCCTTCGCCGCGCTGCGCCAGCCCGGGCTTTGGCTGGTGTTGGTCGCGCCAGTGGGGGTATTGGCGGGGTCGGCGAGTGCGTTGTTTTTGTGGTCGCTGGAGTGCGTGATGCGGACGCGTTTTGATCAACCGTGGTTACTGTGGCTGCTTCCAGTGGCGGGTGTCGGGATGGCGTGGGCCTATCAGCTCGCAGGGAAAAATGTGGAGCGCGGCACGAATTTGTTGATAGACGAGATCCATCAACCGGGAGGCGGGGTTCCGGTGCGCATCACGCCGCTGGTGTTGGGCGCGACACTGGTGACTCATCTCTTTGGCGGGTCGGCGGGGCGCGAGGGCACAGCGGTGCAAATGGGCGACGGGC
>CAMDHP010000110.1 GCA_945898185.1 Akkermansia muciniphila
CGTGGCGGCGACCTTGACCCGCCGCATCACCATCCCGCGCCACGGCGGCGCCGAGAGCCTAAACGCCGCCGTCGCCGCCGGCATCGTCTGCGCCGCCCTGCGCGCCCGCTGACCCGCCAGACGGCGCCGCGCGAACAGTCCGGCCGGGGTGGGCCCACTCCACGCCTTTTGGCGGCCGTTGGTATGAACCGGAGAAAATTGGTGGCAGGTTGTCCGGGGACCTGGGTTAAAATGCGCCCGGCAACAGAACTTCCCGATGCCGCGTAAAATCAACGTTCCTCAGCCCGGCCCCATAGGTTTGGCGGCCGAAGCCCTCCGCGTCGCATCAACTCACACAAAATAATCCCCAGAATATACTCTAGGGATACCGCGTTCCACCCCTAGAAAGCGGAAATGGCCCCATGTAAAGTGCGCTAACTAACACTATCCACGCCTAACGCGTGTCCTTGGTTATCGTAAAACTACGCAAAATACACTTTACTTGTGTTAGTCAATTAAGCATAGGGAGCATTCTCTTAGTCTCCAAAATCGCAGCATATTGCATTTTGCCTTTTACCTTATGGCTAGGTGTAAACCGACGGTTGAGAAATCTGGGATTAGGGGGCCGTCGCAAGGTGCGGTCGGTCCACCATAGCGGGCCGAATGCGTTTCCCGCGGCGATGCGGGGCTGTGAAAAAATTGCTCAATTATGACGTCTAGTATCATACCCCGTATCATCACCCTATCATCGTTCGCTTATCTTCTGACCCGCTGGCGAGTAGGGTTAGTTTTGACCGCCTTAGCATGGTCATTCGGCGTATCCCTTGGTGCGGCGCCAGTGGATAGCCTCGACCTGGATGGCGTCGAGGTGCACCCGACGCGCATCCTAGCCCGGCTGAATCCCACTAAAAAGACTCTGGCCACCGCCCAGATCTCCAACCTGGGTCTCCAGGCGCGGCCACTGGGCGTGCCCGGCCTGCTCTTGCTCGATGAGTCGCCAGCCACCGTCTCCGTCGGTGCGAAAACCCCCTCCGCCAGCGCCACTGGTCCCGCCGCCTCGGCCGTCATCCAGGATCCGGCTGCGCTTTTGCTGCGCCTGAAACAGCGGCTCTCCGCGCTGCGCGCCAGCGGGCTCTACGCCTACGTAGAAGCCGACCCCATTCAGCGCACCTGCGCCCTGCCGTCCGATTCGGCCTTCGTCGATGGCACGCTCTGGGGTCTGCGCAACCCCTCCGGGTTCGGCGCCGACATCAACGTCGTGCCGGCTTGGGACCTCACCGAGGGCTCCGCTGCGGTCATCGTTGGCGTCATCGACACCGGCATCCGCTACACCCACCAGGATCTGGCCGCCCGCATGTGGCGAAATTCCGGCGAGAGCGGCGACGGGCGCGAGTCGAACGGGCGCGATGACGACGGTGACGGCTACATTGACAACGTATTCGGTATAAACGCTATAACCAACAGCGGCGACCCCTTCGATGACGATGGCCACGGCACCCATTGCGCCGGCACCATCGGCGCCACCCCGGACAACGGTCACCCCCACGTCGGCGTGGCGCGCGACGTGCGATTGATGGCCTTGAAGTTTATTGGGGCGGGTGGCTCTGGCGCCACCTCCGATGCCATCCGTTGCATCGACTTCGCCGTCGCCAAGGGCGTGCGCATCCTGAGCAACAGCTGGGGCGGCCAAGCCTACTCACAGGCCCTCTTTGATTCGATCGCCGCCGCCCAGAACGCGGGGGTGCTCTTCGTAGCCGCCGCCAGCAACGATGCGAGCGACAACGACTGGTTCGAAATGTATCCCGCGAACTACGCGTTGGACAACATCGTCGCGGTCGCGGCGCTCGATGCTAGGGACCAGCTCGCCAACTTTTCCAACTACGGCGCCAACACCGTGCACCTAGGCGCGCCGGGCGTGGGGATCTATTCCTGCGACAGCTTCTCGGACAGCGCATACTCTATCAAAAGCGGCACTAGCATGGCCACGCCCCATGTTGCGGGTGTCGCTGCGCTGGTCCTCGCCCGCTACCCCTCGATAAACGTCCATGAGCTACGCAACCGCCTGCTCGTCACCGCCCCCATCCCGGCCCTGGCCGGTCGCAGCATCACCGGCGGTCGGGTCGATGCCCACGCCGCCCTCAACGCCACGGTGGACGGCACCTTGGAACTCCAGGTTGTCGGCGCGTCGGGCAACATACTGCTCGGCGACTCAACCGTCACCTTCACCGTCATCGTCAGCGATCTCCTCGGCGTAACCAACGCCACCGTCACGGGACGGCTCGGCGGCGGCGGCGTAGTCACGTTCACGAACGACGGCGTGGCGCCCGACCTCGTGGCCGGCGACCTCCGTTACACCGCCACCTTCGCTGTGCCGGCTACGGCCGGGACGCTGACCTTGCGCATGACAGCCAGCTCTCCGGGCAAGACGACCGCCAATCGCGATTTTGACTACTCCGTGCTCCTGCCGCCCGCCAACGACCACATCGCCGAAGCCACGCCGCTAGCCGGCTACGAAGAGAGGGTAACGGGGTATAACTACTACGCCACGGTCGAGAGCGGGGAACCCCAGATCTGGTCTGATCATGCCCCCTACAGATCGGTCTGGTGGCGCTGGACCGCCCCGAACAGCGGTAACGTGGATATTGATACCTACGGCACCTCCTTTGACACCGTGCTGGAGGTGTATCTCGGCGACCCCGGTATCGGGGTCAATATCGTAGCAAAAAACGACAACGGCGACGATTACACAAAGCAGAGCAAGGTCCAATTCTATACCGAGAAGGGCGAGACCTACTACATCTCGGTTCACAGCCGAAAAGTCGATGCTGGCGTGATCAGGCTCAACCTCTCTCTGGATACTCCGGTAAACGATGACTTCGCAGACGCCACGGCCCTAGAGGGTCTGAGCGGAACCACGACCGGCAGCAATTTCGCCTCCAGCTCTGAGCGAGGCGAGCCGGCCCACGGCGGAGGGGATAATTCCGTGTGGTGGAGCTGGACCGCGCCCGTGTCTGGCACGGCCTCCTTCAATACCTTTGGCAGCACTTTCGACACCATTCTCGCGGTCTACACCGGCCCGACGGTGGACGCGCTTTCGTTGCTGACGCTCAACGATGACGACGGGGACGGGGTGAACAGCCGCGTGACCTTCCCCGTCACCGCCGGGATGGTGTATCGGGTGGCCGTGGTCGGCTTTCAGGGTCGTAGGGGGGGCATCATCCTCGCCTGGTCGATGCTGAGAGTGGACGCGCCTGTGATCACGGCGTCCCCCTCGCCTCGCGTGGTGATACACGGCGAAGACGCCGGGTTCGTTGCCCAGGCACATAACGCGTTGATCTGGCGCTGGCAAAGCTCCGGCGACGGTCTCGATTGGGACGATCTAACGGATGACCTTTATTACTCCGGGACCGGCACCTCCGCTCTGACCGTGTTGGCCCCCGCCTACCCGGCACGGGTGTTGTATTATCGGGTCCGTGTCACTAGCCCCGGCGGCGAGGATGTCTCCGCGGCCGCGAGCCTCACCGTGCTGGACACCTTGGATCGTTATATGGGCGCGTTTTTCTCGCCGGCGGAACTGGCCTCGCCGCTGATTTCCGGACCGCAAGCCGACGCCGACGGCGACGGGGTGGCGAACCTGCTTGAATACGCTTTCGGCACCTCGCCCCGAGAAAATGCCGAGGTGTTACGCCCAGTCCTCGTTGTGCCGGCCGGAGGCGGACTGGCCCTGAGTTATCCGCGTAGGCTGGATGCCGCCGAAATCACTTATAGGGTCGAGTATTCGGACAGCCTCAACGACAGCCCGTGGCTGACCGGCTCCGCATATGTGGAGGAGGTAGAGACTGTCCCGCTCGACGCGACCCGCGAGTGGGTGACTGTGCGCGCGTTGCCGAGCAACGGCCCTCGTCACTTCCTGCGCCTGCGGGTGACGAACGAGTGATGTTGGTATGATGGTATGATCCCGACGGCCAAAGGGGCGGCCAAGCCAAAGGGGTCTGGCCGCTGAACTCTACGGACACTACCCGAGAAATGCTAAAAAATTGACCTGAAGGGTGTTCGTGAGCGCCCAACCGTTGATGGGCGTGATCCGTGGATAGAGGGGTGTCAGGCTGTCTGTGGACTTGGGTTAAATCCGCCTGGTAAAAGGACTATCTCATGCCGCCTTAATCAAGGTTTCTCGGCCTTCTCTGAGAAGCCCAGCGCAAGCACTATTTTTGTATAATTTTAAGCGGTTTTATACAAAGGGACGCGAAGATCCGGGCGACATTCCGGCGGATGTCACCTAGAGTGGGAAAGAAGATTCCGCGATCACACTTCTCTAAGCGGCGGACACGGTGCTTGCGGTCCCGCTGGCATGGTAAAATCAGATCCCCGGCCCTCTATCCTGACCCAAGACGCAACTCACGAGGAGATCGTCAGTCCGAGACGAGAGCGGCCGGGGAAAGTGGTTTAGTTACGACCGGCACCTTGGAGTAATCGCGTTGTTCTGTCAGCATTTTCCACGTGATCTTGGCCATGCGGCGGGCGGTGATGGTGATGGCCTCGTTGGCGCCTTTGCCGCGGGCGCGATGACGTTTGTAGAAGGTGCCAAAGTAGTCGGAGCAGCCGACGGCCACCCAAGCCGCCTCGATGAAGGCCCACTTCAACCAGCGGTTGCAGAAGGGCAGCATGCGGCCGTGCGAGGTCTTGCCGCCAGAGGAGTGGGTGGTGGGCACCAGGCCGCAGTAGGCGCAAAACTTGTCGGCGGTCTTGAAGCGCGATACCCCGTCGATCTCCAAGGCGGATGGCGGTCAAGCACGGTGTGGATGCGGTTGCGCACCATGGTTCGCACCCGGGCCAGCCAGAGCCGCTGGCGCACGGTGTTTTTCTTTTGCCGCACCTCCTTGCCCGGCACGTGGACGGTGGAGACAAAGTTGCCGCGCAAGAGCGTGGCGAGGGCTTTAGCGTCCACCTTGTCGTTTTTGATCTGCGCGTCGGCGATGATGCGGTTCTTGGCGGGATTGGAGAGGACGACTTTGACGACGACCGGCGTCTCTTCGAGCAGGTCGTAGAGGGTGCCCCAGTTCCAACAGGCCTCGATCACCGTTTCGCTCGGGCCGTCGAGGGCCTCGAAGTAGGCCGCGAAGGCCTCGGGGGCGTTGTGGTCGATGCGGGCTTGCTTCAAAAGGCGGCCCTGCCCGTCGAGCGTGCAGGCCACCGAATAACGTTTGTGATGGTCGATTCCGGTGTAGTTCATGGCGGCTCCAAGGATACCACGCCCCGCCATTCGGGACGGCTTCCATCCTTAGCTGCCTCTCATGTTACCTGACCCC
>CAMDHP010000111.1 GCA_945898185.1 Akkermansia muciniphila
TCCGATCTCACAATCACGTGGATCGTTTACGCCGCCGCCGGCGTAGGTTCGCTGGCCGGCGGTTGGTTATCCGGCTTCCTAATCAAACGTGGCGCCAAACCAATGAACGCACGCCTCTGGGTCATGCTCGGCTGCGCCTGCATCACGCCACTTTCTCCGTTGATCGCCACTGTCAGCGGCCTGCCGTTTACGATGGTGCTCACCGGTGTCGTCGTCTTCGCCGCCCTTTCTTGGTTGATCAACATTAGCGCTTTGATCGTCGACGTAGCCCCAAAACACTCCCTCGGCACCATCTTCAGTGTGGTGGCAGCGGGCAGCACCATCGGTGGCATCATCATGAATATGATCGTGGCCGTCATGGTTTCCGGCCCCTCCACCAAGGCGGCGGGATTCATGGATGCGGCCTTCCAAAATCTGCTCGGCCCGCTTCTCGAAATGGTTTCCGGCCAAGGCTACGGCCCGTGGTTCATGGCCATGGCATTCCTCCATCCCCTCGCCTTGATCATCCTCTGGTTCGGCGGCATCGCGCGCCCCGCCCAGCCCACTTCCCGGTGACACTACGATTATCTCTCCTGGCACTTCTTGTCGTCGTCGCTCCGCTCTCCCTGCGCGCCCTCGAACTGCCCAATATTTTTTCCGACCACATGGTCCTCCAGCGGGACCAGCCCCTCCCCGTCTGGGGACGCGCCGACGCCGGCGCCAAGGTGAAAATCGTCTTCGGCCAACAAGCCGTCGAGGCCGTCGCCGACGCCGATGGCAGGTGGCTCGCGAAGCTCGCACCCGAGCCCGCCAGCGCCACTCCCGCCACGTTGCAAGTCAACAGCGGTGATAAGCAAATCGTCGTCTCCGATATCCTCGTCGGCGAGGTCTGGCTCTGCTCCGGCCAGTCGAACATGCAGGTAAAAGTCGAATCCAGCCTCAACGGCGATCTGTTCATGCTCGGCGGCGTCAACCCGCTCATCCGCCTTTATCAGGTCGAGATCGTCCCTTCCACCACACCCCGCTTCTCCGCCAAGGCCAAGTGGGCACAGACCAGTGCTCAAAGCATCGCCAAGTTCAGCGCGGCGGGTTTCCACTTCGGCACCGTTCTCCATTCCATCCTCGGCGTTCCGGTCGGTCTCGTCGGAGCCTACGCCGGCGGCACTCCGGCCATCGCGTGGACTCGCCCTTCGGCATTCCCCAACCACCCGCTTCTCCTGCAGCACGCCGCCGATTGGGAGGTCGGCATGCCGTCCTACACCGAACGCAACGCCGACTACAAAGTTCGTTTCGCAGCCTGGAAAAAATCCCGCGGCATCGCGCCAAACGCCGACATCGATGTATGGGCCTTCGACGACTCGCCCAAACCCGAGCTCTACGACCCAAACGGCACCAAGCGCCCCGGGGTTCTCGCCAACGGCATGCTGTCCACTGTAGCGCCTTACGCACTGCGCGGCGCGATTTGGTATCAGGGCGAAGCCGACGCCGGCTGGATTCCCGAAAAATACGACGAGCGCCTCGCCGTCATGGTGGACGATTGGCGCGTCTGGTGGGACAACCCCGCCCTCGCCTTTGGCGTCGCGCAACTGGCCAACTTTAAAAAACCGTCCTCAGAATCCACGGATGAGAAATGGCCGCCATTCCGCGAGAGCCAGCGCCGCTTCGTCCAAAAGGATCCGCACGCCGGTCTTGCCGTCGCGATTGATGTCGGCGAGGCCAACGACATCCACCCGTGGGATAAGGAAACCGTCGGTCAGCGCCTCGCCCGCTGGGCACTCACCGACATTTACAAAAAGCTCAAACTGCGCGGCGGCCCCGCTCCAATCGAAGCCACTTTCACCGGCTCCGTGCACATCCGCTTCGAATCCACCGGAGGCGGGCTCTGGGCCCTTAACGGTGCCCCCTTGCAAGGTTTTACTTTAGCCGGTGCCGACGGCGTGTTTCACGCCGCCAAAGCGGAAATCAAAGGCAAGGATGCCGTCGAGGTCAGCAGCGTTGACGTGCCTTCGCCCCTGAGCGTTCGCTACGCCTGGGCCATGAATCCGCGCGGGGCCAACTTGCACAATACGCAGCGGCTTCCCGCCGGCCCTTTCGAACTCAAAAAATAATTTCCGACACCAGTCCGTTCCCGTTCCACCCCAATGACACCACGATCCTCCCGCACCGCCAAACGACGTCACGCAGCGCTCGGACTGCTATCATTGTTGGTCGCCACCTTCGTCCCGCTGCGCGCGCTCGAGCTGCCGACCGTTTTCTCCGATCACATGGTCTTGCAACAGGGCCAGCCCCTCCCCGTCTGGGGCCGTGCCGCCGCCGGGGCCAACGTCACCGTTACCTTCGGCAAACAATCCGCCCAGGCCACCGCCGACGCCTCCGGCCAATGGATGACCAAGCTCACTCCCGAACCGGCCAACGCGACCCCCGCCACGCTCCAGGTGCGCAGCGGTGACAAAGCGGTCACCTTCGAGGACGTCCTCGTCGGCGAGGTTTGGCTCTGCTCCGGCCAGTCGAACATGCAGATCCAGGTTCGCGAGAGCCTCAACGCCGACATGGTCGCTCTCGGTGGAGCCAACCCCTTGCTCCGGCTCTACACCGTGGATCGCACCGCCTCCACGATACCGCGCTTTTCTGCCAACGCGACCTGGACGGCGTCCACACCCGCGACCATCCCGCAATACAGCGCGGTCGGATTTCACTTCGGCACCATGCTTCGCAAAACCCTCGGCGTCCCGGTCGGCTTGATCAATGCCTCATGGGGAGCGACGCCGGCGATCGCCTGGACCCGGCCCGCCATCTTGGATAAACATCCGCTGTTCGTCGCAAACGCCGCCGAATGGGAAAAGGGCATGAAGACCTTCCCCGAGCGCTACGCCGTCTATAAAACCAAGTGCGAGACATGGAATAAATCAAAAGGCTTCCCGCCCGGCGCCAAGGTGGATCAATGGACCTACAGCGACGCCCCAAAGCCTCCAGCCTACGATCCCAACGGCTCAAACCGCCCTGGCCATCTCGCCAACGGCATGTTGTCCACCCTCGCCCCCTTCGCCTTACGCGGCGTGATCTGGTATCAGGGCGAAAACGACACCACCTGGGTTCCCGAAAAATACGACGAACGCCTCCATCTCATGGTGGACGACTGGCGCGTCTGGTGGAACAACCCCGACCTCGCGTTCGGCGTCGTCCAGCTTGCCGCCCACGGCCAACCCGTCGCTGAAATCGGCATCGACGAGTGGGCCCGCCTCCGCGAGAGCCAGCGCCGCTTTGTGGCCAAAGACCCGCACGCCGGTCTCGCCGTCGCCATTGATGTAGGCGAGGCAAACAACATCCATCCTTACGACAAGGAAACGGTCGGCCAACGTCTCGCTCGCTGGGCCCTGGCCGATGTATATAACAAAATCAAACTGCGCGGCGGCCCCGAGCCGATCGAGGCCACTTTCGACGGCGTTGCACGCATCCGTTTCGATTCTGTTGGCAGCGGTCTCTGGGCCTTCAACGGCGGCCCCGTCGAGGGCTTCACTCTGGCCGGCGCCGACGGAGTTTTTCACGCGGCCAAGGCCGTTCTTAAAGGCAAAGACGCCGTCGAAGTAAGTAGCCCCTCGGTGCCCGCTCCGCAGACGGTCCGCTACGCTTGGTCGCGCAACCCGCGCGGCGCTAATTTAAGCAACAAGGAACGCCTCCCCGCCGGCCCCTTTGAGCTAACCCGGGCCGGCGGCACGCCAAAACCATAATTTTTCTCTCCTTACCGTTAACTTACCACTCCCATGACTACACACAAAATTGATTGTGACCTTCTCGTCGCCGGCGGCGGTCTCGCTGGCGTCTGCGCCGCCCTCGCAGCCGCCCGCAACGGCGCCCGCGTGATCCTCGTGCAGGATCGCTCCATCCTCGGCGGGAACGCTTCCAGCGAAATCAAAATGCACATTGTCGGCGCCGATTGTCACGGCGCGAAACCCGGCTGCCGCGAGTCCGGCATCATGGAGGAACTCCGCCTCGAAGACGCCGCCCGCAATCCCGCCGGCGTTTACTCCCAGTGGGACCTGCTCCTCTACGAAAAGGTCATCCTTGAGCCCAATATTCGCCTCCTGCTCGACACCGATGTGGTTGGCGTCGAGGTCGCGGATAATGTCATCCATTCCGCCCGCGCACTCCGCCTCTCAACCGAGGATGAGTTCCTGATCAGTGCGAGATTCTTCGCCGACTGCACCGGCGACGGCCGGCTTGGCGCCGAGGCCGGCGCCGACTTCCACGTGGGCCGCGAAGGCAAAGCCGACTACGGGGAGTCACTCGCCCAAGGGAAGGCCGACCGCCAGACTCTCGGCAGCTCCATCCTCCTAACAGGCCGCAAACACGAGACGCCCCAGCCCTTCGACCGTCCGTCCTGGGTGCGCACTTTTAAGAAGGCGGACTTCAAGCTCCGCCCGATCAAAAGCTTTGAATACGGCTACTGGTGGTTCGAGTGGGGAGGACAGCTGGACACGCTCAAGGACAACGCCGAGATCCGCCACGAACTCCTCCGCATCACGCTCGGCGTGTGGGACTACATCAAGAACTCCGGCGAGTTCCCCGAGGCCGCCAATTGGGGCCTCGAATGGGTCGGATCCCTGCCAGGCAAACGTGAATCCCGCCGCTTCCACGGCCCCTACCGCCTCACGGAAATGGACGTGCTTAAGCCCGGCCACTTCGACGATACCGTCGCCTACGGTGGTTGGTTTGTGGATACACATCCGCCGATGGGTGTGGACGCTCCTGACGAGCCGCCGTGCGTCCAGCACCACTTCGAGCATCTCTTTCCGCTCCCGCTGCGCTGCTACCACTCGCGCAACATCGCCAATCTTTTCTTCGCCGGGCGAAACATCAGCGCAACCCACATCGCCTGCGCCAGCACCCGTGTGATGGCCACCTGTGCTGTCGGCGGCCAGGCCGTCGGCACCGCCGCCGCCCTCTGGCTCCCCGAAGCATCGAACGACATCCGCACTCTCTCCACAGAATCGAACATCCGCGCCCTCCAGCAACGTCTCCTGCGCGACGACGCTTTCCTTCTCGGCCTTCGCAA
>CAMDHP010000112.1 GCA_945898185.1 Akkermansia muciniphila
CCGCTCCGATATCATAGAGGCGGCGGGCATTGACCTGACCAAGGTCGAGACCTGGGCGGAGTTTTTTAACGCGCTGCGCCCGCTGATGGTGGACGAAGACGGCGACGGCCGCCCCGAGCGGTATCCTTTGAACTTTTGGGCGACGCAGACCCAGATATTGGAACAACTTCTCATCCAAGGCGATGGCACGCTCTTCGATGCGCAGGAGCGACCCCGGCTCGACTCCGAGCGCAACGCATTCCTCCTCTCGACCATCGCCACCTGGTGCGGCGGGCCGGGCCGTGTGGTGGTGGACGCCCCCGAGTTCACCGCGCCGGGCAACACCCTCAAGCTTCGTGGCACCGTGCTGGCCTCACTCATGCCCGACTGGCTGGGCGGGATTTGGAAGTCGGATCTGCCTGATCTCGCCGGCAAACTCAAACTCATGCCCCTGCCGGCCTGGGAAAAAGGCGGGCGCCGCACCAGCGTGATCGGCGGCACCATGCTCGGCATCCCCAAAACAACCCGCGACGTTGAGGCCTCGTGGGCCTTTGCCAAACGCCTCTACCTCGATCGCGAGACGCACGTGAAGTTCTTCGCCAAGACCACGATTATCCCGCCTGTAAAAGCCTCCTGGAGCGACCCGGTCTTCTCCGCGCCCGACCCCTATTTTTCGGGCCAGATTTCCGGCCAGCTCTTCATCGCGCAAGCGGCCAATGTGCCCGCGCGCACCAGCTCGCCCTACAACGAAATGGCGATCGCCCGCCTCAGCGACGTGTTGATCGCGCTGGTGGAGCGGGTGAACCGGGAGCAGATATCCGATCCCGCGATCCTGCTACCTGACGCGCGCGAGCGGGTCGCAGCGGCGCAGGCGCGGGTCAGGAAATTGATCGAACGAAACGTTTTCCTTCGCGAAGAGAGCGCGGCGGTATCCGCAGCCGACTCGTTGCCCGGGTCCGTGTCAGCGCCGCCGGCTCTCGGTGGTAGTCGTGTCCCGTAGTTAAAAATATAAAATACCCCGCCCATGTCTGAAGCCATCGCTCCCTCTCGCCCCGTCCCATCCGCGCCGCCTGCCGCCCCCAAGGGTCGCTACCGCGCGGAGCCGGTCTGGGTGCCTTGGGTTTTTCTCGCGCCGTTCCTCCTCACCTTTGGGGTATTTCTTGTCTGGCCGCTGATCCAGTCGGTGATGCTCGCGTTTCAGCAGACCTTTGGCCCAAAAACCTCCGCTTGGGTTGGGCTGGAGAATTTCACCTTCATGTTCGGCGACCCCCTTTTCTGGAAGGCGGTGCGCAACACGGCCGTCTTTGCCGCCGGCTCGGTCTGCGTGCAACTGCCGCTCTCGCTCGGCCTTGCCCTGCTGCTGAACCGACCGAGACTCAAAGGGCGCGCCTTTTTCCGCATGATTTTCTTCGCGCCCTCGCTGGTCGGACTAGTGTTTGTGGGCCTGCTCTTCGGCTTGATGTTCGCGCCGCGCACGGGCCTGGTAAACACGACGCTGCATGGGCTGTTTCCGGCCTTCGACCCCGAGTTTCCCTGGTTGCAGCTTTACATCATGCCGGCGCTTATCCTCGCCGCGCTCTGGCTCTACGTCGGGTTCAACATGATCTACTTTCTCGCCGCGCTGCAAAACGTGCCCGAGGAGCTGATGGAGGCCGCCGCGCTGGATGGCGCCGGGCCGTGGCACCGCTTCCGTCACATTGTGCTGCCTGAGATTTTGCCCATTGCCACGTTTGTAGTGCTTATGTCCCTGCTGGGGTCACTGCAACTCTTCGAACTGCCCTTTGTGCTGCTGAATGGCAGTGCTGGGCCGGACAACCGCGGCCTCACTATCGTGATGTATCTTTACCAAACCGGTTTCGTGTCGGGGGATCTTGGCTACGCCAGTGCGATTGGCTGGGTGCTTGCCTTATTCATGGGCGCTTTCGCGATCGGCCAAAAGTGGTTTAGCAAACGGCATGAGGAGAGCTGAGCGCAGGAACCTGAAACCTGAGACCTGAAATCGGAGCGCGGGAGCCAGATGAAAGGAGACGGGAAGCCGGAGTTCTGAAATCGGAGTTTATCGTTCGATACTTTTTTAAAAACCATGTCACTCACCCCAACCCAACGTCAGAGGCTGCTGCTTGCGCCGGTATATGCCGCGCTGGTGGTGGCGGCCGGCTTCACCCTCGTGCCCTTCGCGTGGCTCATCTGCGCTGCGTTCAAGACCAACGCGGACGTGTTTTCCTCAAACTTCCTCCCGCTGGGCGACGGCTTCCTCGGTGTCGCGTGGGAGCGGCTTACGGTCGCCAATTTCGTGCGGCTCTTCGCTGAGTTAGGAATCGGCCGCGCCATGGCGAACTCGATTTTCATCGCTGCCACCTCCGCCCTGCTCGCCACGTTTTTCTGCGCGCTGGCTGGCTACGCGTTGGCAAAGTTTCGTTTCCCCGGACGCGAATGGGTGATCTCCGTCGTGCTCGCCGCGCTGGTCATCCCGGGCTCGCTCCTCATGGCCCCGGGTTACAAGCTGCTGTTTGATCTCGGCCTGCTCGATACCTACGCCGGCCTGCTCGTGCCCGGCCTGACGCCGGCTTTCGGAGTGTTTCTCTTCCGGCAGTCCATGATGAACGCCGTGCCAGCCACATTATTGGAGAGCGCGCGCATTGATGGGGCAGGCGAGTTCCGGATTTTCTTCACCATCGTGCTGCCGCTGGTGCGCCCAATGATCGGTGCTTACTTGATGATCACCTTCCTCGGTGCCTGGAATAACTTCATCGGCCCCCAGATTGTGCTCCAGGATCCGGCGCGCTTCCCGCTCTCTGTAGCCATAAATCAACTACGCGGACTCTACGGCACCGACTACGGCCTGATCATGTCGGGCACGCTGGTCTCGATTGCGCCCGTGCTGGCCTTGTTTCTCCTCCTTCAGAAAGAGTTTATTGCCGGTCTTACTTCGGGAGCGGTCAAGGGTTAGGCGCCGCACGCGGAGGAACCAGCTGGTAAAGCCTGGGAGATGCCAACGAGGGACAGGTCTCAACTGTGAGCGCGACTGAACGGAGCGAGAGCGAGAAAGAGGCAGAGAAAGAATCTAGAGAAAGAATCTGGGCCGCGGCGCGGGGCAGAGGCTCGGGCATTCTCGGGTTGGGCCGGGGCGGGCGCGTGCCGGAGGCGGCTACTTTTGCGGCAGGCTTACCTGCTCGGCTTCCCGCGCGAGCAACCAGAGTAGATCGGAGACGCGATTGACGTAGGCCATGATGAGCGGGCTGACACTGCAACCGTGCGAAGGCAGTCCGGTAAGGCGGCGTTCGCAGCGGCGGGCGACTACGCGTGCATTATCGAAAGCGGCGGCGAGCGGCGTGGCTCCCGGCGTGGCCCAACCGTCGTAGCGCAGGCCGCGCGCCTCGAGTGCGGCGGCGGCGGCGTCAATGCGGGCTAGGGCGGCGTCTTCGAGCTTGGGGAACTTTGATTCGCGGTAGCGGGCGGCGTCTGGCTCGGCGCAGGCAAGCTCGCCCATGAGTGCGACGAGGTCTTTCTGGATCGCGAGCAGGAGGGTGTTGGTCGCTTCATGGGCATTCGCTCCGGCGGCGCGGGCGAGGCCGAGGGCGACGTTGAGTTCATCGCAGGTGCCGAGCGCCTCGATCTGCGGGTGATCCTTGGGGACGCGCTGTCCGTAAAGCAGGCCGGTGGTGCCGTCGTCTCCGCGCTTGGTGGTGATGCTGAAGCTCATGGCACGAAGCGTTGGCGGGATTGCGCGAAGGTCAACGCGGGGACGCGGGCGGCAGCGGCGAGCGAGACGAAACGACTCCGCCGTTTCGCTACGGTTTCAGCATCGCAGCGGGTCGCATGGCGCTCCCTGCTACGGTCTGGCGTGAGACGCGGGTCAGGTGATGCGACGGGCGGCGGCCTGGGCGCGCAGGCAAAGCTCGGCGGACTTGAAAGTGTGGCGCTGCGTCATGGCGTTTTCGGTGCGGTTGAGGCAGTCGAGGATGAGCTCGCCGAAGAAACGGAAGCCGACCTTGCCGGCGACCTGGATGTGATGTTCGCCCCTCTCGTCCACGAGGTAAACGTGGTCGCCGGTTTTATCGCGGCCGACGTCGAGGTATTTGCGTAGCTCGATGTAGCCCTTGGTGCCGAGGATGGTCATGCGGCCGTCGCCCCAGGTGCCGAGGCCGGCGGGGGTAAACCAGTCCACGCGGATGTAGTTGGTGGTGCCGTTGTCGCCGAGAAGGTTGGCCTCGCCGAAATCCTCGAACTCGGGGTGATCGGGATGTCCGTAGTTGGCCACGGCGGCGTGGGTGACGGTCGCATCGGTCGCTCCCGTAAAAGTGAGGAACTGCTCGAACTGGTGGCTGCCAATATCGCAGAGAATGCCGCCGACCTGGGCTTTTTTGAAAAACCAACCCGGGCGGCCGGTGCCCAGGCGATGCGGGCCGAGGCCGATGACCTGAAGCACGCGGCCGATGGCACCCTGTTGCACCAGCTCGGTGGCATACATGGCGGACTCAACGTGGAGACGCTCGCTGAAATAGACGGCGTATTTGCGGCCGGTGCGGGCGACGGCGGCCTTGGCGGCGTCGAGTTGGTCGAGGGTGGTGAAGGGCGTCTTGTCGGTGAAGTAGTCCTTGCCGGCCTCCATGACGCGGCAGCCGATGGCGCCGCGCAGATTGGGAATGGCGGCGGCGGCGACGAGATGCACGGCGGGGTCGGCGAGGATTTCGTCGAACGAGCGGGCGACTCGTGCCCCGGGATAACGCGCTGCGAGAGCTTCGGCGCGGGCGGGGTCGCCATCGTAAACCCATTTTAACTGGCCGCCGGCCTCGACGAGGCCATTGCACTGGCCGTTGATGTGGCCGTGGTCGAGGTGGGCGGCGGCGAAGATGAATTCACCGGGTTTGACTACGGGGCGGGG
>CAMDHP010000113.1 GCA_945898185.1 Akkermansia muciniphila
TGTGACCAATCGCCGGGACTTCCTTCGCTCCGCTGCCCTCGCCCTCTGCGGCTTGGTTATTCTGCCGTCAGGCGGCCCACTCCTCGCCTCCCCGACGCCCAACACATTTTACGTAGTCCGCCCGGGTGACACGCTTTCCAGTATCGCCGCCCGTTACGGTGTATCCATCGCGACCTTACGCCTTCGCAACCGGCTCACTTCCGACCGTATCGTGCCCGGCCAGAGACTTTCCATCCCCGGTTCCGTGTCCCGCAGTCCCGCGCCAGCCAAGCCGGCCGCCGCCACCGCATCGTCCGCGCTTGCCCCTGTCATCGCCGCTTCGCGCGGTCTCGCCATCACGCCCGGGCGCTGGACCCATCTCGTCATCCACCACAGCGGCATCGAGGCCGGTAACGCTGAGGCTTACGATGGCGCCCATCGCCGCCGGGGCATGGAAAACGGCCTCGCCTACCATTTTGTGATCGGCAACGGCCGCGACTCCGGCGACGGACAGATTGAGGTCGGCCCCCGCTGGCACCGCCAGATCTACGGCGGCCACGTTCGTTCGCAGGCAATGAATGAACACGGCATCGGCATCTGCCTAGTTGGCAACTTCGAGACACGCGCGCCCGGAGCGCGCCAACTCGCCTCGCTTCATACTTTGCTAAACCACCTCCGCGCCGACGGCCTGCCCGGGTCCGCCGTGCCGAAGGTCACCGTCCACCGCTGGGTGGATCGCAACCACACCGTCTGCCCCGGCCGCCGTTTTCCCTTCAACGACCTCAAGCGGCGCTACGGCGCCACCGCGTAAAGGCCGAACTCACTTTCGGCCGGTAGCCGGTTTACCTCCGAGGTAGGGCGAGACCGCTGGGCTCGCCAGGTTTGAATGCGGTTCACCAGGGCTCTCTGCCTACCGGAAAAGCGAGGGCACCCAGGTAGTCAGCCAGGGGACGTAGGTGATGAGCAGCACACCGATTACCATCACGCCGAGCATGGGCAGCGAGGCGCTTGTGACTTCTCCCATCGGCTTTTTAAAGCGATAGGACGCGAGCAACAAATTGAGCCCCACCGGCGGCGCGATAAACCCCAGCTCCATCGTCGCGAGAAAAATGATGCCGAGGTGAATCGGATCTATGCCGTAGGCGATACCGAGCGGCACCAGAAGCGGCACCACCACAATGATCGCAGCATAGATCTCCACCAAGCCGCCGATCACAATCAAGACCACGATCAGCCCGAGCAGGAAAACCCATTTCGATTGAATCGTGGTCGTCGTCCACTCCACCGCCAGGTCAGGAATCTGTGCATCCACCAGATAGTGGGTGAAACCCAGCGCCACGCCAAGGATCAGCATCACGCCGCCTACCAGCAGGCCGCACTCCGTCATCACCCTCGGCACGTCGCGCACAAGGTGCAGATCGCGGTGCACCGCCACCGCCACGAGGAGGGTGTAGAACGCGGTCAGCGCCGCCGCCTCGACCGGCGTGGCAAAGCCGCTAAATAGTGCGGTCAGCGCGACGACCGGCACGCACAGCTCCCACTTCGCAGCCCACGACGCCGACAGGGCCTCGCGCCACTCGAATTTCTGCCGCCCCGCCTCGCCGGAACGCGGACCCTTGGCCACTCCCCACCACGCAGTCAGGCCGACGAGCAGCAGACCCGGCAGCAAGCCGCCCTGAAACATCTCCTCAATGCTCACGCTCACCACGTTGCCACTGCTGGCGATGATGGCGTAGAGGATGGGCGGCAGGCAGGGCGGGAACAACATGCCCAGCGAACCCGCGCCAGTGAGCAGCCCGATGGAGGTGCGCTCCGAATAACGCGAGGCCAGCAGCACCGGCATGAGCACGCCGCCGAGCGCAAGAATTGTGGCGCCGGATGCACCAGTAAACGACGTGAAAAACGCGCACACCAGCGTGGTGGCGATCGCCGGCCCGCCCCTCATGCCACCGAAGAGAGCGAGGAACAACCGCACCAGACGCTTCGCCGCGCCGCTCTCGGCCAGGAAATATCCGGCCAAGGTGAAAAGCGGGATACTCGGCAGAGTCGGGTTAACCGTCAGGCTGTAGTGCTTCAACACCACCGGCGCGACTGGTTCACCGGCCGTCCACAAGAGGATCATCGCCGCGCCGCCGAGGGCGGTGAAGACTGGGGCGCCAAGCGCCACCGCGACTGCGAGCACCGCCATCGCCGGCCAGCGCAGTTGCTCCGGGTCCCAGGGGCCGCGCAGCGCCACCGCGATCAGGACCACCGCCATCGCCAGAGTTGCGCCGCGCCAGCGCCACTGCGGCGCGGCAGTCCAGATCAGCCGCACCGCGATCAGGGCGAAGCCGGCCACGATCAGCAGTTGCACGATCCAGAGCGGCAGGCCGTAGGCGAACTCCTTGTCGAGCGAGCGCTGCGAGACAACAAACTCCCAGCTTGCGGCGCAGAGGACGGCTGAGACCGCCGCCGCAAAACCGAATGCGATGATTCGTGATGCCGTGAAGAGCCAGCCTTTGAGCCACTGTGATGACGCGGAGAGCGCGAGCAGGCGGTTTTCCCGCGCGGCGATGGCACCGCCGAGCATGCCCACAGCGAGCACGAGATGCTGCACCATCGTGCCGGACGCGGGCACACCGCCTTGGAAAAACTTACGCAGCGCGATCTCTATGACCGGGAGCATCATCATCGCCCCGAGGACTGCGACGACCACCAGATCCTCCGCGCCACAGAACAGGCGGATCAGACGCGGACGGGGCGGCAAGTCGGCGGGATTCAGGACAGCGGGTGCGCTCATGGGCGGCCTACTTGGCGGGATTGGCAGCGCGAAAATCGGCGAGAAGTTTCATCGTCTGATCGTAGATATCGGCTGGCACCACCGGACCGCGAATGCGGGCGTAGGTGCTCTCGCACATCGTCTGCCAATCCAGATTTTGGGCGGGGGTGAGCTTGGTGACTTTGAGCCCGCGTTTTTCCATCGCGGCCACGGAGTCGGTCATCTCGCGGCGACTGGCGGCCTTGATCTCGCGGCCGGCGACGTCGGCGGCGGCGTGGAGTTTAACGCGAACGTCGGCGGGTATTTTTTCCCACGTGGCCTTGCGCACCACCAGCGCCCCGACGAGCGGGGCCCAGTTGATGTCGAGCATGTAGGGGGCGCGGGTGTCCACCTGGCTGGCCATGGCGAAGAAAGGAGGCAAGGGCACGGCATCGATGAGCTTGGTCTGCAGGCTTGGCACGATGTCGGCGGTCTCGATGGGAATGGCATTAAAGCCGGCGGATTTGTAGATGGCGACCTGCTCGGGGAAGCCGGACCAGCTAAAAAGGCGCAGCTTGCGCAGATCGTCCGGTGTGGTGACAGGCTGGTTGGTGAAGAAACGCACCCAGCCACCATCGGTCCAAAAGAGAACAGTGAAGCCCTTGGCGGCGAGACGCTCCTCCAGCAAGGGGCGGAGTTTTTCAGCGACGAAATCAACCTCTTCCAAACTGTGGAAGCCCATGGGAATATTTTGCAGTCCGCTCACGCCGAGCTCGATCTCGGAGAGACCCACGGCAGTGAGCATGGCGGCCTGCATGGCATCGAGTTTCATCATGCCCACCATGTCGGCCTCCCCGCCCTGGGCACCGCCCGCGAAAATAGTGAGGTTGACCGCGCCGCCCGAGTCGGCGCGCCACTGGTCGCCCATGGTTTTGAGAGAGTTGAAGTAGGAAGTGCCCTTGGGCGCGAGGGTGCCGAGCTTGAGCCGCGCGGGTGCGGCGCAGGCGGTGGCGAAGGAAAGGGCCGCGAGGGCACAGTGGAGAAGGGGGCGGAGCGAGAGGGAGAACATGGTCAGGATTTGTCGGGAAGGAGGAAGAGTTCGTCTCTCTGCGCAAGCAACCAGCGGGCGCGGCGCTGCATGACGAGGGTGGCGAGGCGTTGCTCGGGCACGGCGGCGGCGTCGATGGCGAGGGCGCGATTCAGCAAAGCCTCAAACTGGGCGGCGTCCTGCTGCTCGACGCAGACCGTCTCGGCAAAGCTCACAAAAGTGCCTGCGGTGCGGCCGCCGGAGAGCTCAAGCGAGCGTTCATAATGGCAGCGCGCGCGCGCGATAGGGTCGCCGCTTCCGCCTTGGCGGCTGAGCTCGTAAGTGATGAGGAAATCGTGAATCGCTCCCCTGCCCCAGCTCTCGTCGAGGGCGAGAACGCGGTCAATGAGCGCCTCCATTTGAGGAATCTCGGAGAGCAGAGCGGGGTCGTCCTTGCCCACGCCGATCGCCGCGCCGAGGGCGGCGGCGGTCCAGTAGGCCTGGGCGACGTCGTCGGCCTTGAGCTTCGCGACGGCCGCGCGGGGATCGGCGGCGAGAGCGGCGGTGAACCCAGGGTGGCGCACGGAGAGGCCGCGCAGGCCGTAATCGCGGGCGCGGAGGTAGAGGCGTTTGGCGCGGGAGCGCAGAGCTTGCGCGGCGGCGAAGTTAGTAGCCTCGAGCTCGTCGGCGTCTTGTTGGACGAAGGCGAAGGCGTATTGGGTAAACCCGCTGGAGGTGGAAAGCAGGAGGCCGAGATGCTGCGGGCTCTCAGAGAGCAGGCTTTCCATGAGTTTCAGGCTGAAGGGCACGGCCTGCTTAACCAGTTCGGGGTCGTCGTCCGAGGCGAAGGTGGTGCCGCCGCCGGCAAGAGCGTCGCCGAGCTTGTTGACCGCGAATTTATTGACCGAGCAACCGGCCAGCGGAAGGAGAACGCAACCGAGAAGGAGAGCGCGGGCG
>CAMDHP010000114.1 GCA_945898185.1 Akkermansia muciniphila
CGGCGATACTGGAAAGCGTGTCACCCGGGCGGACTACGTAAAATGTGTTGGGCGTCGGGGAGGCGAGGAGTGGGCCGCCTGACGGCAGAATAACCAAGCCGCAGAGGGCGAGGGCAGCGGAGCGAAGGAAGTCCCGGCGATTGGTCACAGCGTGAGATTATCACCCGCGTCAAGCGGGCGGGAGATGCGCAGGGGTAGGGCGTGGAAGTCGCGGGCTCAGGCCTCGACCTTGAGGATATAGAGGATGCCTTTTTCGCTGCCGACGGCGAGGAGGCGGTCGTCGGGCGACCAAACGAGTTTGGTGGCGGGGGATGGCATCTTGACCGTGGCGCGCAGGGGTTGCGGGCGCTCTGGGCTCCAGAGTTGCACGACGCCATCGGTGCTGGCGGAGGCGAGCAGGCCGTGGGTGCGTTGGAAGGCGACGGCGCAAAGCGGTGCGTCGTGCGGGAACATGAGCGGCTCACGGCCTTCGGGGCCGGCACCGGAGCAATCCCACACGCAGACATCGCTGCCGCCGGTGGTGGCGAGGTGGCGCGAGGTGTGGTCGAAGGTGATCTGTTTTACCTTGGTCTCGTAGCCGCTCATTTGGAACTCCTGGTCCTCCTCGGGCAGCCAGAGATGGACGCTCGGGTCGGCGTTGCCGGACACGAGCCAGCGACGGTCCGGCGACCAAGCGAGGGTGTGAATGCCGTTGGCGTAGGGGAATTCCTTTTGGGCGATGAAGTCGTCCGCATCCCAGAGGCAAACGCCGCCGAAGTAGGCGGAAGCCAGGGCACCTCCTTGCGGATGCCAGGCGATGGCGCTGAGGGTCTTGGGCGCGAGTTTGAAGGCGTGCAGGGTGGAGCCATCGGCGCGGAGGAAGGTGAGCTGGCGTCCGGCGGCGGCGGCGAGCACGGAACGAAATGGCTCCGCCGTGCCGCTACGTTCCGAGGACGGGGCGGGTCGCCATGCGAGATGCTCGACCCAGGCGCCGCCGAGCTCGGCGGTGGCCGTGTGCTGCGCGGTGGGAGCGTCCCAGAATTTGACCTTTCCGTCCTGTCCGCCGGTGGCCAGCACGGACTGGGTGGGGTGCCAGCCGAGGCAGTTGGCGCCGTCGTCGTGACCGGGGAGTTGGCGGCGGTTCTCACCGGTGGGGCCGTCGAAGAGGTGGACGGGACCGGCGGCGGAGGCGGCGGCGAGGAGTGCGCCGTCGGATGACCAGGCGAGGTCAATGACGTAGTCGTCAATCGGGGCGGCCCAGAGCTTGGTGAGGTTCATGCGTGCCGCCAAGGGAGCGCGGCGGTCGGTGGGGGCGCAAGGCGGGAGTCGGGGCGGCTGGTGGTTTCGCCACGCGCGGCGGGCATGCGGCTGACCTTACACATCGCGCACGCAGCGGAAGCCGAGATTGGTGGTGGCGCTGTCCGGTGTATTGCTGCTGCGGGCATCCACGCGGTAGCGGTTGCAGTAGCTCGCGTGGCAAAGATAACTGCCGCCGCGCATGACACGCCGGGGTTCCGGCGAGTCGGGCTTGTCGGGACCAGCGGGGTCCGTGCGCAAGGCGGGCGGGCGCGGATAGGTGTTAGTTGCGAAAAAATCCCAACACCACTCCCAGACGTTTCCCGTCATCTGGTAGAGGCCGTGGGCATTGGCACGGTAGCTTTTTGCGGGAGCGGGGCCGAAGTGCCCGTCGGCGAGAGTGTTTTGGGTGGGGAAGACGCCCTGCCAGACGTTCATGCGATGTTTGCCCTCAGGCTCGAGATCGTCGCCCCAAGGGTAGCGCTTTTGGTCAAGATCGCCGCGGGCGGCGTATTCCCATTCGGCCTCGGTGGGGAGGCGTTTTCCAGCCCAGGCGCAGTAGGCGAGTGCATCGTTCCAAGACACGTGGACGACCGGGTGGTGGCGGCGGTTTTTGAGATGGGAGCCGGGCCCCTCGGGGCGGCGCCAAGAAGCGCCATCGACGCGGCACCACCACTCGCTCCCGACTACCCGCACCCGTTCCGTGCCGTTTTGCCGGGCGGGCGGGAGGTGGCCGAAAAAGACGAAGGACCAGCCAAAGCGTTCGGATTCGGTGCGGTGGCCGGTGGCGTTGATGAAGGTATTGAATTGGTCGTTGGTGACGGTGGTGGCGTCCATCCAGAAAGGCGTTAACCGCACGGGGTGGACGGGTCCCTCGCCATCGGCGGCGAAACCGTATTCGCCCTCGTTGCCCATGAGAAAATCGCCTCCGGGAAGAAGAACCATACCGGCGTTATCGCCAGAGCGGATACGTTCGAAACCTTGTGCAGCGGGCCCAGCCATTGGAGGGGAAGCTATTGGGCTTGGGCGGATGGGAGAACAGCACGAGTCCATGGATGGTAAGGAGTATGAAATACTTTGTGCGAAAATGTCCGCGGGCAAGCACGCGGATGACAGCACGCGGACGGCGCGTGGTATCTATGGGTATCGAATCGCCTCCTTCGTCCCCCTTCATGCGCGCTAAATAAGACCGCTCAATTAGCCTTAAAAACCCAGAGTTCAAAGTAACCTATTAGGCTACTTTGCCTTGGCCGTGATTAGTGCGAGGGAAAGGGTTCATGCGGTGCGTCAGGTGGTGCAGCCGGGGGTAGCTTTCGTGGGGCGGTGATACTAAAAAGTCGTCGGCCCGCCTCCGTTTTTTGCGCTTAACCTGCGGGCCGGTTGCGGGCAGGGTGTTGTCACATGGCTCGTCTGCGCATCGTGACTTACAATATCGCTCACGGGAGGGGACTACGACCAATCCAGGGCTTGCAATCGCGGCGCTCGATGCGGGCGCATCTCCAGCGCATCGCGACGCTTCTCCGCACCCTCGACGCCGATGTGGTGGCCTTGCAGGAAATTGACGAGCGCTCGCGCTGGGCAGGCAACTTCGACCAGGTTGCCTACCTGCAGGAGCACGGCGGCTTCGAGCACGCGCTCTTTGGCCGCACCACTCTGCGCGAAGGCATTTTCAACCTGAGTTACGGAAATGCGTTTTTGTCGCGCCATCCTTTGCTGGAGGGCGAGGCGGTGACTTTTGGGCGCAAGACCGTGGGCGAAAAGGGGTTTCTATTTGCCGAGGCCAAGGTGGGTAAACGCACGGTGCCGTTGATTAACTTACATTTGAATTATCGTTCGCGCGCGTCGCGGCTTGATGAGGTGGGGCAGGTGTTTCGTTACCTTGAAAAACAGCACAACACGCGGGCGCCGCACTGGACCGTGGCGCCGCTGGTATGCGGCGACTTTAACACGGCGCGGCACGAGGGCGATGCGACTTCGAGCTTGCTGCACGAGCTGAAATATTTCGGCGACTATTCGCTCCTGCCAGCGGGCGGGAATACCTTTCCATCGCCGCTGCCGACCCGTGCGCTCGACTTCGTGATGGTGCCGGCCGGCATTCAGGTTGAACGCTCCGAGGTGGTGCGCTCATGGCTCTCCGATCACCGTCCGGTGCTGGTGGAGCTCACCTTGCCTATGGCTTACAGCACTTTTTCAAGTTCGAACGCCAAAGCTGGCGGCGATTAGAGTGGGCAAGATACTGACGTCGTCGGTCGTGAATGAACCCCTACGACTTGTGCAGGTGCTTGATGCGTTGCTTGCGCCGTTGTTAAAGGCGTGTTGAGATGGGATGCGTATGGAAGTTATCTTTCTAGGCACCGGCACTTCCCATGGCGTTCCCATGATTGCGTGCGAATGCGCGGTCTGCACCTCGGCGGATCCGCGCGACCGGCGCATGCGTGCCTCGATTCATGTAGTGATGGACGGCCTACGCATTCAAGTGGATGCCGCGCCTGAGTTTCGCCTTCAGTGCGTGCGCGAGAAAGTTACCCGCATAGACCAATTCATCCTGACCCACGGCCACGCTGACCACGTCGTTGGCATGGATGATCTGCGGCGCTTCTGCGACTTGCGCGATGGTGTGGCGCTTCCGGTGTTTTCGACCGACGAAGGCATCAGTCGTATCCTGGCGATCTACCCTTACGCCATTCTTGAACGGGCGGTGAGCAAGGGCTACGCCGCTTTTCAACTGCAACTCCTGCCCAAGGTATTGGAGTTCGCGGAAGGCACCATCGCCTCGACCCTTCTTCCGCACGGCGGCGTGAACACCCTCGGCCTCGTGTTCACGGAGCGCAGCAGCGGCGCGAAGTTTGCCTATTACACCGATTGCAAACGTGTTCCCGCCGCTGCCGTCGCCCTCGCACGCGGAGCCGATGTGGTGGTGCTCGACGGGTTGCGTCCCGCCGCGCATCCGACGCACATGAATATCGCCGAGGCGCTCGCCGCCGCTGCTGAGATCGGTGCTTCGCAAACTTTTTTAACCCACCTCACCCACGCCGTCCGCCATGCCGATGAGACGGCGATGCTCCCGCCCGGCGTGCGTTTTGCCTACGACGGGTTGCGCCTTAAGGTGGGGTAGGGTGGTATTGGCACATGCGGCTTGAAACTCCATCGGCGCGGTGTGGTATGTGTTCCACGACGACATGAAGCTTTCCAAAAAAGGCGAATACGCCCTCCGCGCCTTGATAGAACTGGGGTTGGCAGCCGAGGTGAAGCGCGAGTTGGTGCAAGTCTCGGAACTGGCCGAGAAAGAGCACATGCCGGTCAAGTTTTTGGAGCAGATCATGCAGACGCTCAAGGGCGAGGGGATCGTGAAGAGCCAGCGCGGAAAATTTGGCGGCTATGCCCT
>CAMDHP010000115.1 GCA_945898185.1 Akkermansia muciniphila
TTTTCCACGGTTCGCACAAACTGACCGGGCGCGGGAAACCAGAGACGCAAATCGCCGCGTTCGGGCGACACGCCGCTGGCAATCAAACCGTCGGCCGAAAACGCGAGTCGGCGACGAGAGGCCAAACCTCGCACTCGCATAAAAACGCCAAACGGTCCTCGACCGGCGGCCGCCGCGCGAAGCTCGGCGTCATGCGGCGCCAGCAAGGCCATGGCCGGCAAAACGGAGTCGAGGTGGAGGGATGCGATTAGCGCGGAGGACATGGCCTAAGATGCGTGATTAGCCGGCGCGCCACGTTCGGCGATCCAGCGCACGATATCAGCCGGCCGACCGGCGGGCCGGGCGGCGCCAAGGCTCGCACGCAGGCTCTCAGCCAGGGCAGGTTCGCTCTTGAGCCGGAGAGCCGCGGCGACGACCTCCGCGGGAGTGCGGGCGACCAACGAGCAACCGTGCTGCTTGCAATACTGCACCGTGATCAGCTCCTGCGGCATGATGCCTCCGATGCCATTATGAATGAGGGGCACGCCGAGCTGGATCGCCTCGCTGGTCGCCCCGGTGCCGGGCCGGGCCAGCACCGCTGACGCGAGCCTCTTGAGCGCGGCCATGCGCGGCGGCTCGGCGGGACCGAGCGCGCGAATCGTCAATCGCGGCGCGGCGGCCGCCAGGCGGGCGAGCACCGCGCGCGTATCCTCGCGGTGCGCGCAGAGTGCGATCACCTGCATCGTCGCGTCGGAATCAGCGAGACCTCGCACGATCTCGGAATGGTTGTTCGCGCCCGCAAGTCCCGTGCTGAGCAAAAGTGTGAAACGGTCCCGCCGCAGTTTCAACTCGCGCGCCAACGCGTCGGCCGAGGCGTCGAGTTCCGCCTCCGACTGATAGAATGGCGCGCTCAGCAAAAAGCCGCCGTGCAAAATGCGTTCCAGCGGCGTGCCCACCGCGCGGGCCGCGGCGCAAACCTCCTCGGAGGCGCCAATAAATCCGTCGGCGCGGGGATTGGTCCAGTGCCGAGAAAAACCGTAGCCGGCGAAGAGTTCTCCGCAGTAAGTCATGCACGCAGGCGCGGCAAAACCGCCGGCATCCGAGGCCTCGCGCGCCAGATCAAAAAAGCCGTGGTTGGTGTGGGCGTGCACGCTCACCAAGCGATGCGGCCGATAGTCGGCCACGAGAGAGGTGAAGCGATCCTTGCCCAAGATACGGCGCGCGTGCCGGTGCATGCCGGCGATCTCGAGGTAGTTGAAATAAACGTGATGAAACCACGGCGCGCGACGCTGGATGAAATTGTAGAACCCGACGCCGAAGCGATACACTTTGTGCGTCGCCTCGAGCACGTGATGCGTGCGGAGTTCGATGCGCCCGCCCAGCTCCGACTCAGCCCAGTGGGTGAGCGAGGCCGCGCGCATATTGTGGCCCGTTCCGGTGGAGGAGGTGAGCAGGAGCCAGCGTTGCGGCGCTTCGGATGCGGGCATGAGGGTGTCAGAACAAATTTTTAACCGATTCAAGGTTAGCATATTGTGTCCGGCAGGGCGAGCAATAAAAGCGGAAAAGGGAAAGCGGAGCCATACGGAAACGTGGCATGGAAGATTACTGCGTTGGTTGTTTACCCGAAAGCGATGCATCAAACAAGCCACCTAGGCGGCCGGCGTTGCGTCGGGCGTCGAACTCGAGCTCGACCCAGGCGCGGGCGCCGGCGCGCAGGCGCTCGCAAAGCGCGTCATCGGCCGCCAGCGCACCCAAGATGGAAACCCAGGCGGCGGTGTCCTCGGGAGCTGCCACACAACCCGAGACGCCGTCGGTGATCGCCTCCGTGGTGGCGGCGGCGGGTGAGGTCACCACTAACACGCCGGCCGCCATCGCCTCGGGGATGACGTTCGGCAGCCCGTCGCGGTCTCCGTCGGGGGCGACGACTCCGGTGTGGAGCAAAACGTCGGCCCAGGCCCTAAGTTCCGCCACCTCTGTCTGGGGACGATGGCCGAGCAGGCTTACGCTGTCACCAAGGCCTAAACGGACGATTTCGCACGCGATCTTTTCGCGCAGAGGTCCTTCCCCGGCGATGCGCGCCTCGAATCTCACCCCGGCGGCGCGCAGCGCGGCATAGATGGCAAGCTGATGGGCGAACCCCTTTTTAGGCACCAGCCGCGCCACGCACAGCAGGCGGAGCGGCGAACGCCCGACGCGCAGAGGCTTGAGCGGTGGCAACGTGACGAGGCCGCGACGGATGACGTGGATTTTCGCAGGCGTAATGCCTTTTTCGCGCAGCGTGGTCGCGCCCATATCGGTCGAGGTGCGGACAAAGAGCGCGGGGCCTAATTTTCCGCGCAGCCAGCCGTCTCCACCATCCTGATACAAATCATAGGCGTGGCCAGCGGCACTGAACGAGTGTCCGTCGAGCCGCCACAGCGTCCAGGCCGCGGCGGCGGGACCGCCGGCCCAGACCGCATGGATATGGCCGGGGCGCAGGCGGCGAAAGTGCCCGGCATGGACGAACGCGAAAGCGACACTGACGAGGTTCTCGCCAAGATTGAGCAAGGACGGCGGACGACGCAGCGCGGCGCGCACGAGCGCAGACACGGCGCCGGGACTGCGCAGGACATGCCAGGGCAGCAACCAGAGAAGCGTGGCCAGTTTCCACTTGGGAAACGCGACGACGGGACGTCCCTCAAACTCCCCTCCCCCGCCCCAGATCGAATACAGCCTCAGGTCGCGCCCCTCGTGGAGAAGGGCCGATACCTCGCGCTGGAGGAAAGTCTCGGTCGGCTTGGGAAAAGTCGTGAAAAGACAGGCGACCACGGGACGCGGAGCGGCGGGCGCGGGTGACTTCATCGCAGGTCGAAGTAGCGGGCCTGCACCGCCTGATTAAGGCGCGCGGAGCCCAGACGGGCGAGCAAGGGGGCGAGGCGGGCCTGAAAAAACGACCCGGAACGCACCACGCCCGACCGGCCGCGGCGCAGGGCGCGCACGAGGTCGGCGGCGATGAGTTCCGGCACGGGAGCGACGTCGTGCATCGCCTCGAAACGCCGCCATACGCGGCCCCATCGTTCGCCTCCGCGCGAGCCTTCCGGCGCCTGCACCACGGCGGTGTTAAAGGGGGTGCGCACATCGCCGGGCCGGAAGTCGATCGCGGCCACGCCGCTTCCCTCCAGTTCGTAGGCGAGGCTAAGCGTCCAGGCGGAGAGCCCGGCTTTGGAGGCATTGTAGCCGCTCATACCGGGGATGGGGAACTCCACCGCGAGCGAAGTGACGTTGACAATGGCGCCCCTGCCGCGGGAGCGCATCTCTGGCAGGGCAAGCAACGCGAGCCTGACGGTCTGCGTGAACATCGCGTCGATCTGCGCCGACCAGACGGAAAATGGCTGCGTTTCCACAGGCCCGAACACGCCGTAGCCGGCGTTGTTAACCAGCACGTCGAACGCGCCGCCGGCCTCGACCTGGGCGGCGAGAAAGGCGCGTTTGGTGCCCGCGCCGTCGGCCAGATCGAGCGCCACCGCGTGGAAACCGGGGCGCGCGGGCAGGCGGGCTGGGTCGCGCGCCGTGCCCCAGACCTCATAGCCATCGCCGAGCAAGGCGTCGACGAAGGCGGCGCCGATGCCGCCGCTGGCTCCGGTGACGAAGGCTCGACGAATCAGAGTCGCAGGAGGAAAGGAGCTCATGCTCGGCCGAAAGCGACGGTGACATTTGCGCCACCGAAGCCGCTGCTGTTATTCAACACCGCGCGCAGCGTGGCGGCATGGCTGGCGCGCGGTATGTTTAACCCATCCGCGACGGGATCGAGTTTGGAAATGTGGGCCGAGCCGGGCACGAAGCTACGGCTGACGGCGAGGGCGCATAAGGCGCTTTCGAGCGCGCCGGCGAGAGAGAGGCCATGGCCGGTGAGCGCCTTGGTGCTGCTGACCTCGACGCGCGCGGCGTCGGGACCGAGGACGGCCTTTAGGGCGTGGCACTCGGAGGCGTCGCCTACCGGCGTGGAGGTCGCGTGGGCGTTGACGTAGTCGATGTCCGCAGGCGAAAGGCGGGAAAACGAGAGGCAGCGGCGCATCGCCTCGGCGAGTCCGCGACCCTCGGGATGCGAGGTCGCGACGGTGTGCCCGTCCGAGGCCTGGCCCCAGCCGAGCACCTCGCAGTAGGGACGCGCGCCTCGGCGCAAGACCTCCTCCTCGCTCTCCAGCACCAGGACGACGGCACCGCCAGCGCCTACAAAACCGTCGCGCGCGACATCGAAGGGACGGGATGCGCTGTCGGGATCGGGATTGGTTGACAGCGCCCGAATGGCGGCGAAGGGCAGGATGGTCTCGCTGTTTCCATCCTCGGCGCCGACTACGAACATCCGTTTCTGGCGGCGGAGCGCGATCTCATCGAAGGCAAACCCGAGGGCATGCGCCGAGGAAGCGCAGGCCGAAGCAAAACCGCAGGAAGCGCCGCGAATCTTCCATTGAGCGACGAGATTGAACTGCAGGGTGCCAGCGATACTGGCCACCGTGCCGAGGGGCTGGCATCGCATGGGGCCGCTCTTTCGCATTAATTGGATCTGATCGGACATTAACCGGGGGGAACCGGCGGAAGCGGCGTAGAGCCCGGTGTGGTCGTTGGAGACGTCGGCGAGCGCGAGGCGGGCGTCGGCCACGGCCTGTTG
>CAMDHP010000116.1 GCA_945898185.1 Akkermansia muciniphila
CAATGTCCGCCAGCCATTTTCATAAACGCACGGTTGCCGATGAAGTGAGCCAACCGCACCGCCTTCGCCCCGAGCCGCTCCCAATCGTCGCCCGTGACACGCACATACGTATCCGTTTTACCATGACAACAAACGCCGCACCGGAGGCAATCGTGAGGAAGATTCAAGCCGCGCCCGCGCGGGCGACACGCCTGACGGGGACACCCAGATTTCTGCCCGCCCCCGCGCCCCAAAGCCAGACCGGATGCGCAAAAGGCTCGACCCGCCCGCCATCACTAGCAGAACTACCCGATCGCCATTCACCCGGCGCACGGGCCTATAGCTCAACGGTTAGAGCAGGGGACTCATAATCCCTTGGTTCTGGGTTCAAATCCCAGTGGGCCCACCACTTTGTCGGTCAACGGTTTAGGTTTTTAATTACGGTTCTTCGCCCGTTTAATTGTGTAGCTAGAACAATAACAAGACGCCGGATTTTTTAACGACGAAGGCAACCCGAAGGAACGCGAAGTAGATAAATTCGATCAATTCACAGCTGATTGCTGTGTTCTTCGCGCAACTTCGCGAGCCCTCGGGGTTTAATGGATCAATCCCTCGTTTCCTGTCTTTTTGGATTTTTTGTGGCCAATGGATTGGGGAGCGACCCACCGAAAACGTCGAAGAACCCGTTTTGATCGCCCCCTTTGCTCTATCGGGAAGTCAGGCGCGATTGAAGCTGGTGCTCTCCCGTCAGCTCGCGCTGCGCAATCAACCTCTCCGCGGGCTAAGATCCTTTTTGAGGGCCACTCCCGTTCGAAGGCTTCGCTTCCGAACTCCATGAAACTGCGCATTGTGCCCGCGGGCCGCTTGATCAACCTCACCGAGGCGCGCCTTGTCGCCGGCGTTGTCAGCGTCATTCTTTCCAGCGCCAACCTAGATCAAACCTTCGTTCGCTTCCTTCACTTCTTTCAAATCCATCTCCCGAAGAAATGCCTACCCTTTTCGAACGCATCATCGCCCGCGAAATCCCCGCTAAAATCGAGCACGAGGACGATCTCTGCATCGTCATCCACGATATCGCCCCGGCCGCGCCTGTCCACCTGCTCATCATTCCCAAAACCCTGATCCCCCGCGCCGGTGAAGCCCATCCCGACCAGCAAGCCATCCTCGGCCACCTTCTGCTCACTGCCGGCACCGTAGCCCGCAAGCTCAACCTCGCCGGCGGTTTCCGCCTCGTGATCAATCACGGCTCCGACGCTTGCGAAACGATCCCACATTTACATATTCACCTCCTCGCCTGCCGCAAGCTCTCTTGGCCGCCGGGCTAAAGGCGCATCCTGCCCCCCCCTTTCTCTCCCATGTGCCGTCCATGGTCCGTCATCCCGTTGTTGGTTGCGTTAGGCCTCACAAGCGCCCGCGCCGACTGGAAAGATGACGTCGGCTTCACCCGCCTGAACCAGACCTTCACCAGCGCAGTGCCCACCAAGCTCACCGCCGGTGTCACCCAAGTGGAAGCTGGATACGCGACGGCAGGCTACTACCTCCCGGACTCAGCTGACCCTCAGTTTACTGGAAAGGCCTTCACGGATAAAAGCACGACAATGGTCGCGGGAGCTTCATGGCACGCCACAAATGTGGGCTACTTCCTCTACGGCTCAACTAGCAGCCTCACCCCAGCAACGTCCGCAATCGACATATTTAACGTAAACAACTGGGTAAACTCTATCCCGCTAACCGAATCACGCCGGGTCGAAAACCACAGCTGGATCGCGGATGGCCTTACCTCTACTCAAGTCAGCAGCGTTGATGCCCGTCTCGACTACATGGTTCAAACGTCAGGCTTTGTCTGCGTGGTCGGCGTAAACAATGGAAGCACCAGCTCCACCACCCTGCCCCAGCTGCTGTGCCAGAGTTATAACATTCTCTCCGTCGGTCTTTCCAACGGCAACCACACGGCGGGCTTCACCGCCTATGACGGCACCGGTCGCATCAAACCCGAGATCGTAGCCCCCGACCCAAACTACACCAGCTTCGCCACCCCAAAAGTCTCCTCTGCCGCCGGGCTTCTGACCGAGAAAGTCACGGGATCACCCTACTCACTCGCTGGCGCAAACATTCCCCTCGCGACCAAAGCCCTGCTGATGGCCGGCGCCACGAAAGAGGAGTTCCCCTCTTGGGCACGCACGACAACCCGCCCACTCGACCTCCGCTACGGCGCGGGCGAACTCAACGTCATGCTGGCCTACCAAACACTGCTTTCATCAAGTAACGTCGCCTCGTCCAATGCTTCCCTGGCGCCACAAACCGCGTGGTCCGTGGCAACGGCAAGCGGCACCCACAACTACTTTTTCGAGATCGCCGCCGGATCATCTAATCCACGATTTTCCGCAGCATTGGTCTGGCATCGCCCCGTCAATAAAAGCGGCAACGGGGCTTTAGCCACCTACAGTGCAGGCACTCTCTCGAATCTCGACCTCAAGCTCTACTCCGTATCGGCAGGCACCTTCACGCTAGGCGCGTTGACCGACTCCAGCGTCAGCACCGTCGACAACATCGAGCACATCTACCAACCCAATCTGCCACCCGGCCGCTACGCACTTCAAGTCAACGCCACCAGCGGTTCGGCAGCCTACGCCCTCGCCTGGCGCGCCTCCCCCACCGTAAACGTCACAGCCACCGCGCCGGAAGCACGCGGGGCCGACGGCACCCAGGGCCAGTTCACCCTTACTCGCACCGGCCCCACCACCACGCCGCTCTACGTCCCCATCAGCATCGGCGGCACCGCTGTATCCGGAACCAACTACACCACGCTCCCCTCCGCCGTGCTCATTCCCGCCGGCTCGGCAAACGCCACCATTCAAGTCGTCCCGGTCGGCAGTCCGCCGCTACAAGGTGACCGCACCCTCACCCTCTCCCTCGCAACCGACTTCACCCTCTCCGCCGGTGCCTCCGCCAATACCACCGTCACCATCCGAGACACCACCCCGCCCACCCTCTCCCTCTCCTCCAACGCCACTTCTCTCAAGGCAGGCCAAACCGCGTCCCTCTCCTTCACCCTCTCGGAGCCCTCCTCCACCTTTACCTCCTCTTCCATCACCGTCTCCGGCGGCACGCTCTCCGCCTTCTCCGGCTCCGGCACCTCTTACTCCGCCATCTTCACCCCCGCCTCCAACAGCATCGCCTCCGGCCTCGTTTCCGTCCCCAACGCCTCGTTCTCCGACTCCGCCGGTAACACCAATTCAGACGGCTCCGACCCCGACAATTCCGTCTCCTTCACCATAGACACCCTTCGCCCCACCGTCGCCCTCTCCTCCAACGCCACTTCTCTCAAGGCCGGCCAAACCGCGTCCCTCTCCTTCACCCTCTCGGAGCCATCCTCCACCTTTGCCTCCTCTTCCATCACCCTCTCCGGCGGCACGCTCTCCGCCTTCTCCGGCTCCGGCACCTCTTACTCCGCCATCTTCACCCCCGCCTCCAACAGCATCGCCTCCGGCCTCGTCTCCGTCCCCAACGCCTCGTTCTCCGACTCCGCCGGCAACACCAATTCCGACGGCTCCGACCCCGATAATTCCGTCTCCTTCGTTGTCGACACTCGCCTATACGAGGCCTGGCTGACTGCTCGCTTCAACTCCGCGCAACTCGCCGACCCGGCCATCTCCGGCCCATCCGCCGACCCCGACGCCGACGGCATTCCCAACCTCCTCGAATACGCCTTCGCCCGCGAACCACTCACCGCCGACTCGCCCGCCGCCCTGCCCGCCGTCGTCATCGGCCTCGACGGCCGGCTCACCCTTACCTTTTTCCAAGCCGCCAGCCGCCCCGATCTTGTCTTCACCCCCGAGTGGACCTCTGACCTCACCGGCACATGGCAAAGCTCCGCCACCTATCTCACCGAGATTTCCCGCACCGCCACCGCCGGCGGAGAAAACGTCTCTGTCCGCGCCGAGGCCACCCTCACCGCCGCCCCCGCCCAGTTCCTCCGCCTGCGCGTCACCCGGCCGTAAATCGGTCGGACAGGCATTCTGGACTGCCGAATCTAGGTTCAGACTTTATCGCGAAGACGCCTAGATCGAACAAAAGAGAGCAAAAGTGCTAAATAAGAGCTACTTATAGATATTACTGGTTCTTCGCGTCTTCACCCTAAAAACGCCATTGGAAACCGCGGATTACGCGGATGCACGCGGATACCAGATGATTGCTAAATATCGATGCATCACCCCCAGGTTGAGTTCCTTCGGTTCGTTGAATTTTCTGTAGCCTGTTTTATCCGCCCGATCCGCGTAATCCGCGGTCGGTTTGAACTGCCGAATCTAGGTGCACGGTTTTGCGTCAAAAATCTGAATGGATCGGCCATTTCGCCTAACCCAAGGGCGGGCCGCTACGTGGTTAGCCAAGCCTAATCCCCCCGCCCAGCCCCTACCGCAGCTCAAAACACCCGTCCGAGCGCTTCGCCACCACCCGCTTCAGCTCCAGCATCATCAACAGCGATGACAACTGGTGCGCCGCCAGCCCCGTTTGGCCCACCAGCGCATC
>CAMDHP010000117.1 GCA_945898185.1 Akkermansia muciniphila
CTTCGGCCAGTCGCCCGAGTTTTGGCACGGCATTCAAGTCGAGTGTGACTTCCGCGCCTTGGCGAAACAACAAAAGCGACTGACGGCCAAAATCCGCCCGGCAAGAGAGCTATTCCACGCCGCCTAAAATCAACGTTTCTCGGCCTGACTCCGTCGGCTCGGCCGCCCCACGTATTCAAACCATGAACGCTGTCCTGGACGCCGAGATCAGCCGCCTTTCGCCGGCCGTCTCTAGAGTGAAGTCCGCAACGAACTCCTTCGCCGATAATTAGCCCGATCCCCCCATGCAAACTGACACGATGGATTCGCTCCTGCGCCTGCCCAAGAAGCGCAAAATGGAAATCGCCGAGCGCCTTTGGTTGTCTGTCACCGACGACCGCACCGCAAGCGTGCCTGCCGCCCATAAGAAAGTCATCGCCATCCGCCTAGCCGACTACCGGAGGGGAAAGTCCGTCCCTGTCCCGCATGCCGAACTCATGCGGAAGCTCCGGGCCAAATGAATAGCAAGCCGGTCGAGGCACTTCCCGAGGTCCAGCAAGACTTGGAAAACGCAATCGCCCATTATTTGACGTGGCGTTCGGACGGTCGAGCGCATGTCCTCGACAAATACGACGAGACCGTTGGTTGGGTTAAGTCAACCCGTAGGGGTCGGGTCGTTAGATTCTAGATTTCAACGGAAGATATGTCCCGGAGGCTTCGGTGACACATTGTCCGAGGGAATAGGTTACGCATCGGGGCTATGCACTGGAAAATAACCATCCCGATGGAAGTCCCCTCCGATTCCTGACCGTGGCCGAGACCGAGCGTTTTCCCGCGGTCGGGGCTGATAATCTAGGGTTGAGTGCGGAGCGACCTAGGCGAGGCAGGACTTGAAGCCCTCGGTCAACGCCGCGCGGTCGAGGTTTTTGCCGATGAAGACGAGGGTGTTTTGGCGCGGGGTCGCGCCCCAGGGGGTGTCAAACTTGGCGTCGAAGAGCATGTGCACGCCTTGGAAAACGAGGCGGTTGGGGGCGCCCTTCACCGTAAGCACGCCTTTGCAGCGGTAGATGTCGCCGCCCTTCACTTTGAGGAGCTCGCCGATCCAGGCGTTGAGCTTCTTGCCGTCGAGGTCGCCGGGGGTGGTGATGCCGACGCTGCTCACCTCGTCGTCGTGACTGTGGGTGTGGGCGTAGTCTTGTTGCCAGCCGGGCTTGGCGGTGTCGCCCATCACGTGGATGTGCAGCGGATGGTGTCCGCAGGCCTCGAAGACGATGAAGTGACCGGGCGAAGCGACGGTGAGGCCAAAGTGGGCGTGGGCGTGCTCGCCAACTTGCAGGCGCTGGAGGGTGCCGCCTGGGGTGATGGTATCGCCGGGAGCGACCTTGTTTTCCCAGTCGGAGAAAATGAGGACGGCAGCCTCCGTCGCTGAAGCTAGGGAGGCCAAGGCTTCGCGGGACGTGTAGTCGCCGTTGCTGGGCAACTTCACGGGCATGACGACGATGTCGAGCGTGCCGTCGGCCCCGTGATGGTGGTGATGACCGTCGGATGCGTGGCCGTGGTCGTGGAGCCCCTCCTTCGTCGAGGCTTCGGAGGGCGCGCCGTGCGCGGCGCGGTGGTCGTGGCCGGCGTGGTCATGATCGTGACCGCAGCAATCGTCGCTACCGTGGCCGATGACGAGTTGGTGGGTGCCGGCGGGGAGGGCGTAAACACCGGCCCACTCGAAGGGGTAGGTAGGCTCCATGAAGTTGGGGTCGAGCTCGGTGGCGCGGGAGAGGTTGAAGCCGCCGACGTTGAGCACGTGCTTGAGATCAATGGCGGCGTTTTGGGTGCGGTGGAGCTTGGCGGCGCCGTTCATCTTGTGGATGCGGGCTTCGAGGGCGTCGAGGTCGGCGGGGGAGACGAGGTCGGTCTTGTTGAGGATGATGACGTCGGCGAAACCGATCTGTTTTTTTACCTCGGGGGAAGAGTCGATGTGGAGGAGGACGTGTTTGGCGTCCACGACGGTGACGATGCTATCGAGGCGGAAGGCGGCCTTCATCTCGTCGTCGGTGAAAAAAGTCTGGGCGACAGGGCCGGGGTCGGCGAGCCCGGTGGTCTCGATGAGGATGCCGTCGAGGCGATCCTTGCGCTTCATGAGGCGGCTGAGGACGCGGATGAGGTCGCCGCGGACGGTGCAGCAGATGCAGCCGTTGTTCATTTCGAAAAGCTCCTCGTCGGATTGGATGACGAGCTGGTTGTCTACGCCGACCTCTCCGAACTCGTTTTCGATGACGGCGAGTTTTTTGCCATGCTGCTCGGTGAGGATGCGGTTAAGGAGGGTGGTCTTGCCCGCGCCGAGGAAGCCGGTGAGGACCGTGACGGGAATGGGTGCGGGAGTGGCGGGTTTGGCGGCGGGAGCGGGAGCGGAAGAGGACATGGATAAAAGAAGAGAACGCGGGAGCCCGATGGCGGCAAGCACGGCTGGCAAAAGCCGCGCGCATTAGGCAAAGTGTGGTCAATTTGGTTATGCCAATCGCCCCTCACTGCCAGGCTCTAACGCGAAGTCGCAGGGGTGCGAAGATAAGAGGAGGCGCGCTTCAGTTCTAGGTCGTTGCTTCCTCTGCGTCTTCGCGACTTTGCGTTAAAAAAGTCTCTTTTACCCCGAACGTTTGTATTACACTTTGCGGAGAGCGGGTTTGCCGTAGAAGCGGTTGAATAGAGGGGTGGCCATCAAAGCGGTGACTAAGGCCATGATGACCGTGATGGAGAAGAGGGCGGGGGTGATGAGTCCGCTGGGCGGCCAGGGCAAGGGGTGCTTACGAGAAAGAAACTGGCGGCTCGGGTAGCAATGCGTAGGGTGCGCGATTACCTATTGCCGATGACGCTCCACGAGAAACGCCAAGCCTTGACCGATGACCTGATGATGCTGCCCGACGCGGAGGAGCGCTTCACTTACTTGCTGCAAAAGGCGCGGAAGTTTCCGCCCATGGAAACGGGGCTGAAAACGCCCGGGCGGCTGTTGCCCGGCTGCGTGTCGCAACTCTGGCTCCACATCGAGCTGCGCGAGGGGCGTTGCTGGTTTCAAATGGATGCGGACGCGATGATCTCAAAGGGCATCGCGGCGGTGGTGTGCGGCTTCTACCAAGGGGAGACACCTGCGGATATCATCGCGGTCGAGCCGGATTTCCTCGCCGAGGCGGGATTGACTCAGGTGCTTTCGGCCAACCGGAGCAACGCTCTGGCCAGCTTGCGCCGGCGGATCAAGGCTTTCGCCGAGGCGTGCATCACCGGCGAGGTGTCGGCGAACTGATCAGCGATGGGGAATCCCCTTTTATCTGAAGAGCGGCAGTTTTAGCCCGGGAATATCACGGGCGCACAGGGTTAACGGAAATTTAGAACATCCCGTGGGGCTCGATCCTCGCGCAGTTGGTTAAAAATCGGCTAGGGCGTCGCGAGCGGGGTAACTGTTTCGAGCCACCAGCCGTCGACTTTTTTGACGAGAGTGGCGGTGATGGACTGGCCTTTTTTCGCGGCGGCGAGGGTGGGGGCGTCCACCTTGAGCAGCATGGTCATCGCGCTCATGACGCCGGGAATTTCATCGTGTTTAACCAAGAGGGCTGATTTTGCGGTGAGAACATCCACAATGACTCCCTTGAGGGGGTGGCCAGCAGGAGCGCCGGTATCGCCGCCGCTCCTGGTAGTTGAAGGGGGAAGTTTAAGTTTAAGGTCGGCAGATTCGGGAGCAGCTGCGGTCTGAGCAGGGGCGTCGCAGCAAGCGCAGGCGGCGGAGGCGCGGGACAAAGTGGTGACAAGGAGAGCGAGAAGGAAAAGGGCGCGCATGGGGTGAGTTTTTTAAGTGGAGTGAGAGCGGAGAGCGGACAGAAAGCTATCGTGTTCGAGTGGGCTCAGGCAAATGGGATCGCCGCCGCTGCGCAGAGCGAGGGTGACGGCGTGAGCGGGATCGGTAACGAGGCGGAGGCCGGCGGGCGCGTCGCCGAAAGGCAGGCCGGAGCGGGCCTGCGCCAGGTCGAGATCGGAGAACGGAATGCGGCTGTGCAACTGGCCGCTGTCGAGGAGGAGGGCGTCGGCGGTGAGGGTGACGTGACCGAGCGGATCCCGGGCGAGAGACAAAGCGCAAAGGAAGATCGCGAGGAAGGCGGTGCCGGTGACGAGGGAGGCTAGCAGGAGGTTGTCTCCGGCGAAGTAGTAAATGGCCGCGAAGGTGGGGGCGGCGGGCGCGAGAGAGAAGGCGAAGGCCTTGCTCCAATCGTAACCACGGGCGAGAGGGGCGAGTTCGAAGACGGTGTTCATCGTGGCGGGAATTCTAGCTGGAATCGAGCGGGTTGCCACTGGCCTTGGTGGAAAAAACGGGAGGGGTCGGCAGTGGCGGTGTGATCAGAGGTATTCGACGAGGCGGTAGAAAACCCGCGGGCGGTCGGCGAGCGGATCGCTCAACTCGAGGGTTGCGCCGGTGCCTTCGATGA
>CAMDHP010000118.1 GCA_945898185.1 Akkermansia muciniphila
CGCTGGCCCGTGACCAAGGCGGTGCGACCAAGCGCGATTGGTGGACCGCCACCGCCATGGCCGTGCGCGAGACCATCCTGGCCCGCCTCATCGCGACCCAAGCGGTTCACAACAAAACCAACGCCCGCCGTCTCTATTACTTCTCGCTCGAGTATTTGATGGGACGCCTCACCGAGAATAACCTTCAGAATACCGGCCTCATGGAGGCTGCGCGCACCGCATTGTCGGAGGTTGGCGTGGATTTGACCGAGCTGCGCGAGGTCGAGGTGGATATGGGTTTGGGTAACGGCGGCCTCGGTCGCCTCGCGGCGTGTTTTCTTGATTCACTCGCGACGCTCGACCTGCCCGCCATCGGCTACGGCATTCACTACGAGTTTGGTCTTTTTAAACAGGAGTTCGTCGACGGCAACCAAGTCGAGCATCCGGATAACTGGATGATCTTCGGCACGCCATGGGAGATTTGTCGCGCCGAGTTTACTCAAGAGGTCTACCTCTACGGCCGGGTTGAGAATATCTTCGACGATCTCGGCGACTACCGCCCCCGTTGGGTGGATACGAAGAAGATCCTTGGCGTTCCTTACGATATTCCGATCGCGGGCTATGGCACGCAAACCGTCAACCTGCTCCGCCTTTGGGCCTCTCGCTCGACCGAGGAGTTCGACCTGAACGCTTTTAACTCCGGAGGCTATGTGGAGGCCGTGCGCGAGAAGGCTATTGGCGAGACCGTCTCGAAGGTGCTCTACCCTAATGACAAGACCGAGAACGGCAAAGAGCTCCGCCTCATCCAGCAGTATTTTTTCGTTTGCTGCTCCCTTCGCGACATCATCCGCCGACACTTCCGCATATCGGGAAACACTTGGGATAACTTCGCCGGCAAGGTCGCTGTGCAGCTCAACGACACCCACCCTGCCGTCGCGATTGCCGAGCTCCAGCGCATTCTCATGGACGAACACGAGTTCACTTGGGACAAGGCCTGGGCCATCGTGGGCAAGACCTTCGGCTACACCAACCATACGCTCCTTCCCGAGGCGCTGGAGAAGTGGAGCCTCCCTCTCTTCTCGCGGGTGCTCCCGCGTCACAGCCAGATTATCTTTGAGATCAACCTGCGCCTCATGGCCACGGTTGAGGCTCGCTGGCCCGGCGACACTGATAAAAAGCGCATCTGCTCCTTGGTGGATGAGCACGGTGCGAAGTCCTTTCGCATGGCCAATCTCGCCGTCGTGGGGTCCCACGCGGTGAACGGCGTGGCCGCGCTCCACACTGCGCTGCTCAAGAAGGATCTGTTCCCCGAATTCGACGCGCTCTACCCCGGTAAATTCCAGAACAAGACCAACGGCATCACCCCCCGCCGCTGGCTCCTCGATTGTAATCCTCGCCTTTCCAGTCTGCTCATCGAAACGCTCGGCCATAGCAAATGGGCGCGCGATCTCGACCTCCTGAAGCAGCTCGAAAAGTTCGCCGACGACGCTGCATTCCAGAAGAAATTCATGGCGGTGAAACACGCCAACAAGGTCGAGCTCGCGGCCGTGGTCGCCCACGATTGCGGCATCACGATCTCGCCCGATGCGCTCTTTGACGTGCAGATCAAGCGCCTCCACGAATACAAGCGCCAGCACCTGAACCTGCTGCATATCATCACGCTTTATCGCCGCCTGCTCCAGAACCCGGCGCTCGACATCGTGCCCCGCGTATTTGTCTTCGCGGCCAAGGCCGCCCCCGGCTACGACCTCGCCAAAAACATCATCCGCGCGATCAACGTCATCGGCAAACGGATCAACGAAGATGCCCGCATCGGTGGTAAGTTGAAGGTCGTATTCCTTCCCAACTATCGCGTCTCCCTCGCCGAACGTATCATCCCCGCCGCCGATCTTTCCGAGCAGATCTCCACCGCTGGCAAAGAGGCTTCGGGCACCGGCAACATGAAGCTGGCCCTCAACGGCGCGCTCACCATCGGCACTTTGGACGGAGCCAACGTCGAAATCGGCGAAGAGGTCGGCTCGGACAATATTTTCATCTTCGGCCTCACCGTGCCGGAGGTCGAGGCGCTCGACGCCAAAGGATATAGTCCTTGGGACTACTACCACCGCGATGCCGCGCTTCGCGCCGTCATTGATTGGCTTGGCAGCGACTACTTCACCCCGGGTGAACAGAACGCCTTCGGCGCGCTGCATCATAGCCTCACCGCCGGCGGCGATCCTTATAAGTGCCTCGCGGACTACCGGAGCTACGTGGAAGCGCATGAGAAAGTGGACGCCTCATTCCGCAACACCGCCGGTTGGGCAAAGAGCGCCATTCTTAACACCGCCCGGGTGGGCAAGTTCTCCAGCGATCGCACCATCGCGGAATACGCAAAAGACATCTGGAACCTGCCCAGCATGCCGGTCGCCCGATCAGAAAGGCTCCGGGGCGCTGAGTGATCAGTTGCGAAAGGATCGGTTCATACCAAAGTCGCGTGTAAAATAGAATTTGGTGACGCAAAGTCGCGAAGACGCAGAGGGGTTAACGACCTCGAGCTGAATCACTCCTCTGCCTGTCTTCGCGACTCTGCGTCTTGCGTTAAAGTCTGAAAGAGAGGGGGAGATTGGTATAACCACCGATCCAGAAATCAGGATTTCAGGAGCTCTTCGGCGTGCTGCAAGGCGCTCTTGGCGGTGCGGTCGCCTAACATGCGGGCGAGTTCGCTCACCCGGACTTTGAGCTGGCCATGGATGGGTTTGATCGTGACCACCGCGCGGTCGCCGGATTGGTCTTTTTCGACCAGCAGGTGGGTGTCGCCGAGGCCTGCGACCTGAGGCAAGTGGGTGACGCAGAGCACTTGGTGACCGCGTGCGATCTCGGCCATTTTTTCGCCGACAATGCGGCCAATCTCGCCGCCCACGTTGGCATCCACTTCGTCGAATACCAGCACGGGCACGCCATCGAGGTCGGCCAGCACGGTCTTGAGCGCGAGCATCACCCGGGCGAGCTCCCCACTCGAGGCGATGCGGCTGAGCGGCAGAGGGGGCTCGCCGACGTTCGGCGAAAATATGAATTCGATACCGCAGTCGCCGTGCGGTCCGAGCTCGTCGAGCGGGACGAGGCGCACATCGAACTCGGCTTTTTTGAAACCCAGCTGGGCGATGCTCTTGGCGCCGACCTTGGCGAGTTCGCGGGCACCTTTCTCGCGCAAGCCACGCAGACTTCGGGCGGAGGCGGCGGCCGTTTTGCGGGCGGCGGCGATCGTGCCATCAAGGCGGGCGAGCGCGCCTTCGAGGTCACCTTGTATTTCGATCCGTTGGCGCAGGGTTTCCCGGGCCTCGGCTACCGCGCGCACATCACCGCCGTGGCGACGCTTTACCTCGAGCCAGGTGCTCATGCGGGCGCCGAGGTGCTCGGCCTGTTCGGGGTCGAAGTTGAGTTGGCTGCCGAGGGTGCGAACCTCCTGCGCGATGTCGTCGAGTTCGATGCTTGCGGCCTGAAGGCGCTCCGCGAGGGAACGGCTGGCGGGGTCGAGCTGCTCCAGTTGACGGGCCTCGCGGAGGACGCCGCCGAGGCGGGAAGTGAGGCCGTCGTCGCCAGCGAGCCCGGTTTCGAGCGAGGCGCAGAGTTCGGAGAGTTCCTGGGCGCGACTGAGGCGGAGGTGGTCGCGTTCGAGCGCCTCGATGGCCTCGTCGGTGAGTTCGAGGGCGTCGAGTTTGGCGAGCTGGGCCTCGATGAAGGCGAGTTGCTCGGGGGCGAGATGGGTTTCGTTGGCGAGGCGGGCGCGCTCGGCGAGGGCGTCGCGCCACGCGCGGTAATCGGTTTGGTAGGCGGCTAGGGCGTCGCCGGCGCGGGCGAAGAGGTCGAGCAGCTCGAGTTGGCAGGATTCCTTTAGCAGGCGGCGGGGCTCGCTGGGGCCGTGGAAATCAATCCAGAGTTCGCCGAGACGTTGCAAGGAAGCGAGGGTGGCTAGGCTGCCGTTGATCGTGATGCGAGGGGCTTTTTCGCGAGGGAGGCTACGCTTGAGCAGCAGCAGACCCTCTTCGCAAGGCGGCAGCTCCAGGCCGGCGAGCAAGGTATCGATGCGGCGGGCGTCGGTGAAATAGAGAGCCGCCTCGACCTCGCAGGAAGCCGCGCCCTGGCGGATGATGGTTTTATCGGCGCGTTCGCCGGCGAGCAGACCAAGGGCGCCGAGGAGGATGCTTTTACCCGCGCCGGTTTCGCCGGTGACGACGGCAAAGCCGGCTTCGAATTCGAGGGCGACCTCATCGAGGAGGGCGAGGTTTCGGATGCGCAAGGTCTGGAGCATGGCGTTGGGTGCGAGTGAGTGCGGCGGATGAAGCGGCGCAAGCGGCTTCTCGAAGCGGAAGAAAAAACGAAGTGTAGATTTGCGAGAATTTTTCTTGCCGATGCCGATTCCGCGTGTGCTTACTCC
>CAMDHP010000119.1 GCA_945898185.1 Akkermansia muciniphila
AGAGTGGCTGCGTCGGCTGCGCATGAAGCTGCTCGCACGTGAGGTTCGCCGCCAACTCCCCGCCCCGCCCGACGCCGTGCTCGGCTATCTGGCCGCTCACGATGATTTCCCAGCCGAACTCGCCGCCGCCTGCGCCACCGCACTGCGGCGTCCGCTCACCCTGTTCATCCACGATGACGCGAGCTCATTTGAATCCTCAACTGATCGCCGCGCCCGCCATCGGAGACTGCTCGCTTCCGCCCGCACCAACTGGTTCGTCACCCCAGCACTCGCCTTCGCCAGCCCCGCTCCGCTTAACCGCCGCCAGATCTTACTTCCTTTGCCCGAGGGCTGGTCCGGCAAGCCTGCCAGCCCGCGCCCCGCCGGCCTGCCGATGCGCCTCTACTACGCCGGCCACCTCTGGCCGGCGCAGGTTCCCTTGCTCGCGCGTCTCGCCTGCGCGCTCGCGCTCTGCGGCGCGCGGCTCGTCATCATGACACGGCCCGGCCCGGCGTTGCAGGATCTCGCCGCAGCCGCGCCGATCGAACACCAGCCCCCCTTCGCCGATAACCACGCCGCCCTCGCCCATCTCGCCGCCCACGCCACCGCCGTGATCGTTTGCTACGCCGAGACCGTCACCGCCATGCCATTGAGCGCCACCAGTTTTCCCAGCAAGTTCGCCGAATACTGCCACCTTGGCCTGCCCGCCGTCCTTGTCGCTCCGCGCGCCACCGCCCTCGGCTCATGGGCTGCGGAAAATGCCTTCGCCGATTTTTTTGACCCGTCTGATTCCGCCGCGCTCAATTCCGCCTTTGCCGCCTGGGCCCTCGGCTTGCGTGATCCCGCGGTGTGGAGCGCCCGCGCCGCCGTCTCGCTTCGCCTTGCATCAAACGAGTTTTCTCCCGACCGCATTCACCGCGCCTTCGCCGACGCCCTCCTTTCATGATCGCGCCCTCCTCTCCCGTTGCCATCGCCCTCGTGGGCTGCGGTTCCGTCTCGCGCCTGTTCTACCAGCCCGCCCTCCGCGAGCTGCGCCGCCATGGTCTTGTCAACATCCTCGCCGTCGTTGATCCCCGCGCCGACGCCCGCAATACGCTTGCCGCCGCGCTCGGGGCCGCCGCGTGCACCACCCTCGACGAGGCCCTCGCCCTCCGTCCCGAGCTCGTGGTGATAGCCACCCCTCCCGCCATGCACCGCGCCCAGGCCGAGGCCGCCCTCGCCGCCGACTGCGCCGTGCTCTGCGAAAAACCCCTAGCCGCCATCTCCGTCGACGCCGACGCTATCGTCACCGCCGCCTCCCGCTCGGGTCGCCTCCTCGCCGCCGGCCACTACAAGCGTTTCATGCCCGCCCATCGCGCGCTCAAAACCTTCATTGAACGCGAGACTTTCGGCCCGCTCCTCGACGCCACTCTCGTCGAGGGCGGGAAGTTCAGCTGGCCCGCCGCCACCGATTCCTTTTTCCAACGCGAGCAAACCCCCGGCGGCGTCCTTTTAGACATCGGCGTGCACACCCTCGACCTGCTGCGCTGGTGGCTCGGCGATCCCGTCGATTTCACCTACGCCGACGACGCCCTCGACGGCCTCGAAGCCAACGCCCTCCTCAGCGCAACCTTCACCTCCGACGCCAACATCCGGCTCCGCCTCAGTCGCGATTGGCGCACCGAAAACGTTTATGTTTTCCGCTTCGCCCGCGCCACCATCCACAGCCGCGTCAACGCTTCCAACCAACTCGAGATCACCCTTGAGGGCCTGCCCATGACCCTCGCCGCCGAACTCCGCGAACCGCTCCCCGGCCGCCCCGCTCCTCCGACCCGCGCCCTCGATAAAAACCCGCAAGCCTTCATTGCCCAACTTGTGGATGTCTGCGCCGCGATTCGAGAAAGTCGCGCTCCCTTCGTTCCCGGTATCGAAGGCGCCCACGCCCTCCGCTGGGTAGAGGCCTGCTACAATCGCCGCACCCCTCTCCCGCTCCATTGAAACCGACCTCCCATCCCCATACTTGGGCCATTATCGGCGCGAGCGGCTTCATCGGCCTGCGCGCGCTTGAGGGCTTGCACGACCGCGATGGCGTGACCGTGCGCCCCGTCGTCCGCGCCGCCGCCAGCCTCGCCGTGCTTGCCCGCCGCCGTCTCGATTGGCGCATCGCCGATCCGCGCGATCTCCCCGCTCTCACCGATGCGCTGCGTGGTTGCACCGTCTGCATCCATGCCGCACTCGGCGACCCGTTTCAAATCGAGCAGATGGCCACCATCGCCTACCAGGCCTGCGCCGCCGCCAGCGTCAGACGTCTCGTCTGGCTAAGCAGCGCATCCGTGCACGGCCAGAATCCCGCCCCCGGCACCGATGAATCGTCCCCGATACACGACCGCCATCTCCTCGCTTACAACAACGCGAAAGTCCGCGCCGAACGCCGCCTCGAAAAACTCTCCTCCGACGGCCGCGTCGAGGTCGTGCGCCTTCGCCCGGGCGTCGTTATCGGCCCTCGTTCGCGTTGGCTCACCGACACCGCCGCCGACCTCCGCGCCAACCGCGCCGGATGGCTCGACGAAGGTCGCGGCGTCTGCAACAGCATACATGCGGACAACCTCGTCCACGCCCTCCGCCTCGCCGCAACCGTGCCCGCCGCCGCCGGCCACGCATTCCTCGTCGGCGACACTGAACCTGTAACCTGGCGTGATTTTTTTCTGCCTATCGCCGCCCACCTTGGTCTCCCCGCCACCGCATTCGCCCCCGCCACGCCCGCCGCCCTCGTCGCAAAACGCGAGCCCGCGCTCGCCGCTCTCACCCAGTCCCGCCTCTACCAGAACCTGGGAGACCGCGTGCCCGAGCGCACCAAACGCCTCGTTAAAGCCCTCGCCGCCGCTTGGCCCGACCCAGCACCCGCTCACGACGCATGGACGCTTTCGCGCCCGCCCGCCTCGCAACTCACCCTCGAGCAAACACTCCTCCAAAGCTGCTCTTGGAAACTCCCCCATACAAAAGCCGCTAGCCTGCTCGGTTACGCCCCCCCCGTGCCCTTCGCTAAGGGCTTGGCCGCCAGTCTCGCCTGGCTCGATTTCGCGGAGGGCCCGCGTTGAAGATCTCCGTGCTCATCGCCGCCTACCGCGCCGGACGCTTTCTCCCCGCCGCCTTAGCCTCCGTCGCTGCGCAGACCCACCAGGATTGGGAACTTGTCGTGGTCGAGGACGGCTCCCGCGACACCACCGCATCTCTCGTTCGCACCTTCGCCGCCACCGTCACGCCCCGCCCCGTTCAATACGCCAACCTGAGCGTCAACAAAGGCGTCGCCGCCGCCCGCAATCGTCTTCTCGAACTCTCCACCGGCGAGGCCGTCGCCTTTCTCGACGCCGACGATCGCTGGCACCCGAAGCACCTCGCCGGCCTCGCCGCCGCCCTCGCGTCCAACCCCGCCTCGGCCCTCGTCATTAGTGCCCTCGAGCGCTGGGATGGAGAGGCAGACCGCTCCCTAGGTTTCCACCAACCGTCTCCCGCCCAGCTCCGCGTTCCGTATCGCGCCCTCTTCGAAAACTCCTTCATCGAGACCTCCTCCTGCGTCGCGCTTCCCCGCGCCTCAATCGAACGCGTTGGCCGCTTCGATGAATCGCTTCAAATCGGCGAAGATCGCGACTACTGGCTGCGTGCCCTAGCCCCCGGTGGAGCGCTCGGCTTTTCCCCCGCGCCCTCCTGCCTCTACATTAAACACCCCGGCAGCAGCATGACTCGCACCCGCCGCGTCGCCGAGGACACCGTGCGCTTCCACGAAAAACACCTCCACGCCCCCGGCATCCCGCCCTCGCTTGCCCGCCACGCCCTAGCCAACTCCCTGCGCACCCTTGGCCGCCTCACCCGTCGCGATAATCCCGTGGCCGCCCGCTCCGCCTTTCTCCGCGCCTGGCGTCTTCGTCCTCTCGCCCTAGATCTCCCGCTGCGCGCCGCCACCGCGTTTTTGCTATGATACGCCCGCCCGTCATCTCCGTTTGCATCCCAGCCTACCGCGCCGAGCGCCACCTCGCCGCCACTCTCGCTTCTGTGCGCATCCAGAGCTTCGCCGACTGGGAGCTCATCGTTGTTGAGGACGGCTCGCGCGATGGCACCGAGGCGCTGGTAAACGCCTTCGCTAAGACCGTCTCCCAGCCCGTCCGCTACCTCCGCCACGACGACAACCGCGGCCTGTCAGCGACTCGCAACATCGCCATTGCCGCCGCCGTCGCGCCGTGTCTCGCCCTGCTGGACGCCGACGATCTCTGGGCGCCCGACCACCTTGCCACCAGCCTCGCCGTCCTTGGCGACCCCGCGCTGCCCGCCGCCACCTTCGCCGC
>CAMDHP010000120.1 GCA_945898185.1 Akkermansia muciniphila
GCGTTTGGCTGGATCCCGCTTGGCGGGATGATGGAATCAAAGCCAGCGGCGCTTGCGCAAGTAGGCGAGCAAGGCGGCGGTGATACCGAAGGTGACGACGCCGGCTACCGGGTAGGTCCAGAGCGGATCGAGTTCAGGCATGAACGTGAAATTCATGCCGAACCAGCCCCCGACTATGATCGCGGGTGCCGTGATGGCGGTGAGGCCGGTGAGGACCTTGATGCCCTCGTTGGCTTCGTGGGAGGATTTATTGAGGTAAACCCGGAAGCTCAGGATCAACTGGTCGCCCCAAGTCGCCGCCTGGGTCTCAATGCGGGCGTAGTCCTCGGCGAGGTCGCGCAAGTAAGGCAGCATGGTTGGGCGGATGAAGCCCGGTTTGCCGGTGGCGAGCTCGATGGCGACGGCGCGTTGGGGGCGCACGATCTGGCGAAGTGAGGCGAGGTCCTTGCGCAAGGCGACGATTTTGGGGAAGAGCTCGGCGGGGGTGGCGGCACCGAGCACGCCCTCTTCCACCTCTTCGAGGTCGCGGCGGAGCTCGGTGAGGGCGGGCTGGTAGGCCTCGACGATGGCATCCAGCACGGTGTGGGCGAGTCGGTCGGGGCCACGCACCGGGGCGACGCCGGAGCCTGCACGGGCGGCGCGCTCGAGCAGAATTTGCACGGGGCGGAGCGGCAGGCGGTGGAAGGTGAGGAGGTAGTTTTTGCCGAGAATGAGATCGAGGTCGGTGGTGGTGAATTTATCACTCTTGGTGTAGTCCACCGCGTGCATGACGAGGTGGAGGTAGTCGTCGAAGGCCTCGAGCTTCGGGAAGGGCGAATCGGTGGTGCAGTCCTCGATGACAAGCGGGTGGAGGCCGAAGAGCCTTTCGAGGATGGCGGTGGTTTCCTCGGCGGTGGGAGCGGAGGCATCCACCCAGAGCATGACATGCGGCTCGGCGCGCAGGGCGGCGAGGGACTCCGGCGGCGGGTTGAGCGCGGCGAAGTGATTATTGCGATAGACGAGAGTGGTCAGCATGATGGCAGCTCACGGAGCGCGCTAGATGAGACCGCGTTTTTTACACCAACGGTAAACCAGGACGGTCAGGACCAAGGTGGCGACGAGGATGATGGCGTAGGCGTGGTTCCAGCCGAGCTCGGGCATGTGTTTAAAGTTCATGCCATACCACGTGCTGATAATGGTGGCGGGGAGGCTGATGGCAGTGAGGGCGGTCAGGACCTTGATGCCCTCGTTGGCCTCGAAGTCGGAGCGGCTGAGATAGAGATCGAAAGAGATGAGGAGCTGGTCGGCGTGGGTAGTGGCGGTTTCCTCGATCCGCACGAGGTTGTCGCGCAAGTCGCGGAAGTAGGGCAGCATGATGGGGCGGATAATCTTGGACTCGCCGTGGGCGAGGCGGGCGGCGACCTCGCGCTGGGGGCGGACGGTGGAGCGAAGGGTATTTAATTCGCCGCGCACGGCGAGCAGGCGCGGAGTAAGGTCCTTGGTCTCGCCGGCGAGCACGTCCTCCTCGATGGTTTCGAGCTCGGCGCGGAACTCGGCGGTGACGGGTTGGTAGAGGTCAACGAGGGCGTCGAGGATCAGGTGGGCGATCCGATCGGGGCCGCGGGCGACGAGGCCGGTGGCCTTCGCGCACCGGTCGAGAACGGAGGAGACGGATTTGAGCGGGGCCTCGTGGTAAGTGACGAGGAATTCGCGACCGAGGAAAAGGTTGAGCTCGGTGGTGGTGAATTTATCGGCGCGGTTGAAGTCCACCGCGTGCATGACGAGGAAGAGGTAATCCTCGTAGTCCTCGACCTTGGGCAGGGAACTGGGGGCGACGCAGTCCTCGATGGCGAGAGGGTGAAACTGGAAGACGCCCTCCAGCACGGCCTTGGTTTCTTCGGGGGTGGGGTTGGAGAGGTTGACCCAGAGAACGAGTCCCTTGTCGGCGCGGACGAGGCGGAGGGCCTCGATTTCGAGGTCCTGGCCGACGACTTTGCCGTCACTGAGGATAAAAGATTGGATCATGCGGGCGACGGGGGTGCCCAAGCCAAGGCGGCAATGGACGCAGGCGGAGCTTAGGCTGGCAAGAGGCTTGGGCGGAAGCCGAAAGGAGATATGCGGAGCTGAAGAGCGCAAAAAAACCGCGTCCGAAAGTGGAAGCGGTTGTTCAGGCGGGCAAAAGAACGGGAACGAGATATGATTACGAGAACGAGAATAAGGCGGTGCTTCAGGCAGCGGCGGGGGCGAGGATTTTCGCTTCGGCGGCGAGGAGGACGACGGCGAAAGTCTCGGGGGTGGTGGCGGTCAAAAGGGCTTCGCGGTTGGCGGGGTCCTTGAAAATTTTGCAGAGAATAGAGACGACCTGAAGGTAGCCCATCGGGTTATTTTTGGGGGTACCGAGAACGAAAAGAAGGCGGACGTTCTGGTTGCCGTTTTCGAAAGGGACGCCGGCAGTGCTGCGGCCGATGGCGAGCACAAGATCGGAGACGTGTTCCGTGCGGGCGTGGGGGAGTGCGATTTCGTTGCCGAGGCAGGTGGTGTCGAGCCGGTCGCGGGCGAGAAGTTCGGTGTAGAAGCCCTGGTAATTAGTGACGTGCGGGTGGCCGTCGAGTTGACGCGCGACTTCGTTTAGCGCGGCGGTGCGCTTGGCGGAGGAGACCGCAAGATGAATGCGGGCGGGATCTAGAAGTTTGCTAAGGAGGCTGGCCATACGAGCGAGGATGAAGGTCGTCGTGGAGGGATCGCGGGAAATGAGTGGAAGGGTAAGCTTTCCCGGGCGGCGTTCATGGCAAGCGCGGAGTGGCGTGCGGTGCGAAAAAGTAACGCTTCGTTGGCTGCGGACACCGCAAGCGGAAAAATCCCGAATCCCGAACCCCGGCGGCGAACGGTGGATCAGCGGCTAATCTCGGTAACGAAATTCATCAGGGGGCGGACGCCGGCCGGGGGTGTGACCGCATTGCCATAAAGGAGCTCGGGCATCGTGTATTCGGTATCATAATACGAGGTGTTGGCGGAGTCGTGGCGATCAATCCAGCCGGTTTTTACAGTGGCGCCGGCGTAGTAGCCATTATTGCGGCCGTAAACGAGGACCGGAGTGGAGAGGATGTCGCGGCTGAGCTTCTCGGCCTCGTAGGTGCGCGGGCCGGCGACAGCGCTGGCGTCCGCGCCGATGTTGAAGCGGTTGGCGAAAAGGAGGCGGGGGGTTTTGGTGTCCATCAGCACGTAGATGGTCTCGACGCGCTGGCCGCCGAGCTGTAGGCCCAGGCTGGCCTCGCCGGCTTTCACGAGGACTGGGATGCTCCAAGTGCCGTCGGGGCGGCGAACGAGCACGACGCCGTGGCCGTATTGGAGGCCGAGGACGAGCCCGCCCTTGACCTGGTTGACGATCACAACGGCTTGAGCTTGGCGAAGAACCTGACCGGGAATGGCGAGCTGTGGATCGGCCTGGAACTCGCGCAGGATGGCCTCGCAGGTTTCGATGCGGGCGAGGTATTTATCGCCCTCGGCGGCGCGCAGTGAGGTGGCGGAGAGGAGGACGGCGGCGGCGAGCAGGCCGAAGCCCGAGCGAATAGAGCGGAGCAGGGAGATCATAAGTGAACGTCGGAGAGGTTACCGGAAGGGTGAAACGGGTTTAGCGCGTGGCGCAAGTCAGTCGAGGCCTCGGGCCTCGAGGTCCTCCTCATCCCAGCCGAAGAAGTGTCCGAGTTCGTGGAGATAAGTGACGGCGACCTCGGCGACGAAAGCCTCGCGATCCTTTTCGACGAAGTCCCAAATGTTATCGAGGTAGAGGCTTATTTGCGGCGGCATGGGCTGTTCGGTGGAATTCTCCTCGCCGTGGGCGGAGCCATCGAAAAGGCCCAGGATGTCAGCCGGGAAGCCCTCTTCGATGATGTGGGCTGGGGGCCGAGCCTCGTAGTGGATGGGAATCTGGGATGCGAACTCGCGCACGGGCGCAGGCAGGCGGCGCATGGTGGCAGTGATTTCCTGGGTGGCGAGGACGGTGCGTTGAGCGAGGGTCATGGTGCGCAGCTAAAAGCGTGGGATATTGTTTTTAAAATTAATGTAACTTTCGTGACGCGGAGCCGTCTGACTGATTGTGCAACTAAAGGCGGCATTCGTCTCAGGCTGCAAAATCAACCCAAAACCGGAATTACGACAAACTCATTAGTCCTATGAAATCCAAACTCAGTTCAGTGTTGTTCAGCACCCTTCTGGCGGCGAGCGCGCTTCTCGCAGTCCAAGTCCGCGCCGAAGACGCCCCCGGCACCCCTC
>CAMDHP010000121.1 GCA_945898185.1 Akkermansia muciniphila
CTCGGGCAGCGGCTCGACGATGCGACATTGGGCCGGTTTTTGTTTGAACTTAGCGCCGCCGCGCGCGTCAAGGGGCTCGACCCCGAGGGGGCGCTCCGCCGCCACGCCGACGGCGTGATGCGTGCGGTCGAGGCAACGGTTGCCGGGGCCAATAACCGTTAACGCATCCCCTCCGCGCCCTTGAAACCAAATCTAAAACTCGCCGAAACCCGCACTCCCGACGGCGCGCAGCTCACCCTGCACGAGCACGACGGCAGCTATTGCATCCGGCTCGATGGCCAGGACCTGATGCACTCGGATACGAGCGCGTCCGAAGTGTTGCTCGGCGAGCTCGCCGCCGCACTGTTGGCCAAGCCCGGTCCGGTGCGCGTGCTAATCGGCGGAATGGGGCTCGGTTACACCCTCAAAGCCGTGCTCGCAAAGGCCGGCCCCGAGGTGTCAGTCGAGGTCGGCGAACTCATGCCCGAAGTGGTGGAGTGGAATCGCACCTTCATGGCCGGGCTTAACGGCAAACTGCTCGATGATCCGCGCGTAAAAGTGCGCCTCGGTGACGTGGTCGAGACCATCGCGCGCGCCCGTCCCGAATCCTACGATGCGCTGCTGCTTGATGTGGACAACGGCCCCTCGCCGATGGTGCGGGCGGGCAACGTCCGCCTTTACGGCCCGCGCGGGCTGGAGGTCTTGAAGTCGAAGTTGCGTCCCGGCGGCCGGCTCGCGATCTGGTCGGCCTGCCCCGACCGGTCTTTTGAGGCGCGACTGAGGGCGGCGGGTTTCGTGGCGGAGGCGATTCCGGCAAAGCTTTTTCCGACCGCCAAACGCAGTGCCTACGTGATCTACGTCGGCGATAAAGCGGATGTTTAGCTCGCGTCGCTGGTGCGGGACCACCGCTTCTCCTCGGTGGGCGTGGCGAAATTGGCGGTGGCGGCGGATGGAGCGGCCGAGGGCATTCAGTTCTAGGTCGTTGCCCCGTTGCGTCTTTGCGACTTTGCGTTAAGAAATACTCTTTTACCCGGGACGTTGGTATTACTCTGTATCCTGTTTTATCCGCTCGATCCGCGTAATTCGCGGTTGGTTTGAACTGCCGTTTTTAGGATGAACCCCCTCTGATCCCTCCAGTCGCGCTCAGCGCACCTGAAGCGTCCAGCTCAGCGACTCGCGAGCGCCGGCCAGCGTGACTGTGTGCGGCCCCGGCGGCAGCAGCCCTGCTGGCAGAGTCAGCAAAACCACGCTCTCGCGCGAGCGGGTGCGCAGGTCGCCCGTGACAGTTTCAAAAACAGGCACGACGACCACCGCGGTATCGCGCATGAAAACATCCGCGCCGCCGAGTTGTTCCTGGTCGGAGTCGAGTTTGCAGATGAACTGGATTTTCGAGGGAACTAACTGGTTGATTTCCGCCGGTGCGACCAGATCACGATAGGTGCCTGGCATGCGTGGAACCTCGACGAGGGTTGTGTCGAGCGGCGCGGGCAGACCTCCTGTTCCCGAAGTGGTTTTAGCGGGTTTGCCTCCGGTGAGAGTGGCGGCGGGGTAGGGGACGGCGGGTCGCTCGGCGGTAAGGCTTAAGCGGCGGTAGCCGGCGTCGAGCAGGCGGTTTACGTTGGCCTGGGCTTTCATGTCGGCGTAGGGCTCGAAAGCGCGACCGGGCTTACGATACTTTAGCGTGATGAAGGTGTAGGGCACGATACAGACTAGGATCGCGACAACGATCCAGCGAAGAGGCCATGGTTTCTGGCGGGCGTTGGACATGGCGAGGGAGGCTGCGCTGCCTCCGCGCGCGGCGCAAGCGGGGATGCGGCCGGGCTTTGCCTGCGCGGGCCACGTTTTCAACGTGCCCGCAAATACGGGTTGCGGGGGCGCGAGGGGGGTGCTTCGTTGCCCGACTCTACACATGAAGCGCTGGTCCCACTTTTTCATCCCGACTCTCAAAGAAAGCCCATCCGACGCTGAGATCGCGTCCCACAAGCTCCTCGTTCGCGCCGGCCTCGTGCGCAAGTTGAGCGGCGGTCTCTACACCTTCATGCCGCTCGGTCTGCGTGTGATGCAGAAGCTCTCCGCGATCTGCCGCGATGAGCTTGAGCGCGCCCAGCCTGCCCACCAGCGGGGCGGCGCCATCGAGTTGTGGATGCCGCACCTCCACCCAGCCGACCTCTGGGAACAGGGTCCGCGCTGGGCCGCCGCTCGCGAGATCATGTTCCGCACCGACCACGCCGGTGCCGGCAAGGGCCGCTCCCGTGAGCCTGAATTCGTGCTCGGGCCGACGCATGAGGAAGTCATCACCCCGCTGGTGAAGCAGGAAATCAGCAGCTACCGCGACCTGCCGAAAAACTTCTACCAAATCGCCACCAAGTTCCGTAACGAGATCCGCCCCCGTTACGGCCTCATGCGAGCCCGCGAATTCGTGATGATGGACGCCTACTCCTTCGACGCGAATGATGACGGTGCGATCAAGAGCTACCTCGCAATGAAAGCCGCCTACGAGGCATTCTTCCGGCGTATCGGAGTGCATGCCATCGCGGTCGAGGCCGATACCGGCGTCATGGGCGGGAGTTTTTCCCACGAGTTCATGGTGCCCGCCGAGGTGGGTGACGACGACGTCATCTACTCCGACTCCGGCTACGCCGCTAATCGCGAGAAGGCCACCAGCGCCCTCGTGCCCAAGGGCCTCGCGGACGCCGCCCCCGCCGGCGAGCTCGAAAAGTTCGCCACGCCCGGCGTCGTCACCATCGCCGCACTCGCGGCTGCTCCGTATTCGATTTCCGGTGACGCGCAGTTCAAGACCCTCGTCTACATGGGCGACGGCAAGCCCTTCCTCGTCATCCTGCGCGGCAACGATGAGCTCGAGGAGGCGAAGCTTGGCTCGCTTGGTTTTACCCTTTTCCGCGCCGCCACCGCTGAGGAGATCGAGCCCGTGCTTGGGGCGAAACCCGGTTCGCTCGGCGCCGTCAAGGGCACGATTAAGAACCCCGCAGCCCTCGCTGGCATCTTCGCCGACCACGCCATCCGCCTGATCGGTAACGGCGTCACCGGCGCGAATGAGGACGGTTTCCATCTGCGCAACGTCAACATGAGCCGCGACCTCGCGATCACAACGTTCGGTGATTTCCGCCGCGTGCGCACTGGCGAGCCCTGTCCGGTTTCCGGACTCCCGCTGCAATCCAAACGCGGCATCGAGGTCGGCCACATTTTTAAGCTTGGCACCAAATACGCTGAGAAGTTCGGCGCAGTTTACACCGATGACCAGAAGCAAAACCACCCGATGGTCATGGGCTGCTACGGCATCGGCATCAGCCGCACGCTGCAGGCGATCATCGAGCAGAGTCACGACGGCGACGGCATCGTCTGGCCCTGGGCGGTCGCTCCTTTCCAGATTATCGTCACCCTGCTCGACCCGCTCCTGCCTGAGGCGGTGCAGCTGGCGGAGCAACTCGCCGCTGCGGCCGAGGCGGCTGGGGCGGACGTGCTCATTGACGACCGCGAGGAGCGTCCCGGCATCAAGTTCAAGGACGCCGATCTCATCGGAATTCCCCTGCGCGTCACGATCGGCGGCAAGGGACTTAAGGACGGCATAATCGAGCTCAAGGCCCGCAATTCGAAGGACGTGATCAAAGTCCCCGTCGCGGATGCGGTGGCGGTCCTTGTTGCCCGGGTGCGTGAGAGCGCAGCCGAGACACTGTCTGCCGCATGAGATTCGATAACGCACGCACCGGAGTCGCACCCGAGGAAGTTGCCGAAACTAGCACTGGGCTCGCCCCTAGAGGCTCTTGGAAAGTCGTGGTGTTGAACGACCCAGTTAACTCCATGAGCTACGTGGTTCTCGTGTTTCGCAAAGTCTTCGGCTTTGACGAAAACAAGGCGCGCGTCCACATGCTCGAAGTTCACGAGCAAGGCCGCTCGGTGGTGTGGGCCGGCCTGCGCGAGAAGGCCGAGTTCTATGCGTTTACCCTCCAGCAATGGCACCTGACGGCCGTCCTCGAATCCGATGAAACGCATTGAAGTAAAACTCAGTTTGCCGGTGGTCGCGCCCCTGTTGGACCTGATGAAGGCCTCGTCGGACGTCCTGCAGGCGCAGATCGCCGCTCCCCTCACGCTGGAGGATATCGACGCTGATTTTCGCGATGAATGGCGGGCGGAGTTGCTGGCCGGCCA
>CAMDHP010000122.1 GCA_945898185.1 Akkermansia muciniphila
TCTGAACTCGTCACCTTCTGCGACGAACACTCCCGTCGCACCGCGTGGAAAGACCACCCCAACGCGTTCAACGGCCTGCAACTCGCCAACGATGGGCGTGTCACCAAAATCGGCGCCGCGGTGGACGCCGGCCGCGTGCCCTTCGAGCGTGCCGCCGCCGAGGGCGTTGATTTCCTCATCGTTCACCACGGCCTGTTCTGGAATCCCCTCCCGCCGGTCACCGGCCAGACTTACGCCCGAATCTCCACCGCCATCCGTGCCAACCTCGCGGTTTACGGCTGCCACCTTCCACTCGACGGTCACCCCGAGCTGGGCAACAACGCCCTGCTCGCCCGTCAGCTCGGCCTCGTGCCCGACCAGCCTTTCCTCACGCCTCCCGGTAGCGAGCCCGTCGCCTGGACTGCCCCCTTCTCATCCGACCGCGCCCGCCTGCTCGCCGCCCTCCAGCGTAACTACGCGCGGGTTGTCGCGATCGAGCACGGCTCTGCCCGCCCCGCCCGCATCGCATTTTGCAGCGGCAGCGGCAACAGCGCCGTGCCCGAGCTGCTCGCCCTCGGGGTGGACACCCTCGTGACCGGCGAGCTGCGCGAGGAATGGTATAACTTCGCAGAGGAGCACGGTCTAAACCTGTATTGCTGCGGCCACTACGCCACCGAGGTTCACGGCGTGCGCGCCCTCGCCGCCACCGCCGCCGAGAAGTTTGGGTTGCCGTGGACCTTCATCGCCACCGACAATCCGCTCTAGCAGCCCCTCGCTCCCCCATGAAAACCATCGCCATCCTTAACGGCCCCAACCTCGACCGCCTCGGCAAACGCGAGCCTGAGATTTATGGCCGCACCACCCTAGCCGATCTTGAGTCACAACTCCGCACCGAGTTCGGCGCCGCCGCGCAGCTCGAGTTTTTCCAGAGCAACCACGAGGGCGCCTTGCTCGACAAGATCGCCGCTCTCGCCGACGCCAAAATTGCCGGCATCGTCATAAACCCCGGGGCCCTTACCCACACCAGCGTGGCCCTGCGCGACGCCCTGGCCGGCGCGGCTTTGCCCACAGTGGAAGTTCACATTTCCAATATCTACAAGCGCGAGGAGTTCCGCCACACGTCACTCACCGCGCCCGTCTGCGCCGCCGTGATCAGTGGTCTCGGGCTGGAAGGCTACTCCGCAGCGGTGCGGTTCCTCCTCAAGTAGGCGCAACCCGACTCCTTGGAGGGAACTAAAGCAGAAGGAGGAAATGCACTGGGCTCCCGACGGACGACACGGTGGTCGTCCCTCCATTAGAGGGGTGTCTGCTTGGGAGGATCCACCTCCATGTGGACCGGGCTGTGCCTTACCTAGATGTGAAACGGGTCGCTGGCGCTCCTTGCTACGGGAGCGTGGAGGGGATGGGAGCGGGGGCAGGCGCAGAACCGCCCTGAGCGGCACCGTAACCGAAGAGGCCGCGTTTTTTGATCGCGGCGACAACCGGGGCGGGGACCATCGTTTCCCAACGGGCGTCGTCGGCGCGTATGCGCTCGAGCACGTCGCGGGAGAAGATGTTGAGGATGTCGCGATTGAAGCCGATGATGCATTCAAGATAGCGATTCTCCTGCAGATGCTCGTAAAGACTGCGGAGATTGGGGGCGACTTGGACGTTCCGCGCGGTGATGAGCACTTCCTGGGCAAAGGGCGAGGCACCGATAGCGTGGACGCGGGGTGCGGTGCCCTCGGCTCCGGGAGCGGTTGGAGCGTGGTGTCCGCCGTCGAGGTAGCGGTCGTAGGCGCCGCGTTGCATCGGATAAATGTAGAGGCGAACGCTGTTGCGGAAGAGACGGCCGAAGTTTTCCAGAATGCCGCCTTCGAGGTGCTCGTAGTAGCGCTCGTTAAAGATTTCGAGCAGGTTGTTGATGCCCATGGCGACGCCGATCATCTCCTTCGTGTAGCGACGAAAGTAGGACGTGAGGCGGTAGTATTCGCTGTAGTTTGAAATCAATACGGTGCAGCCGATGTCGCCCAGCATGTCCACCCGCGAGAGGAAATCATCGGAGTCGAGGGTGCCCCCGGCGAGGAGGTTGTTCATGGTAATTTCCATGAGCACGATCATGTCCTTGCCCTGCACCGCCGGCTCCTGAAGGAACTGGGCGGAGGCGCAGTTGAGCATGTCCACGTTGACATGGGTGACGGGGCGGAAGCTGCCGCGTTCGACGAGGATGGCCTTCTTGTAGAGAACCTCGGAGGGCTGAAGAACTTCGCCGCCGGGGCCGAACATGACGGCGTTGGTGAGGCCGTGGCTCACGAGGTGGAGCGACATGAGACGGTTGTCCACATGAGCGAAAGCGGGGCCGGAGAATTTCAGCATGTCCACCTCGATTCGATCGGAGCCCAGATTATCGGCGAGGGAGGCGATGAACTTCTCAAGGTCGTCGCGGTAGTAGAAGGCGGCGTAAATGAGGTTGGTGCCGACAATGCCGATGGCCTCCTGCTGGCGGAGGTTGTCTTTGTCCCACATACGCACGTGGAGCACAACCTCGCTCGCGATGACGTCGCCGGGGGCGGCCTGAAAACGGATGCCCATCCAGCCGTGGCAATCGTTGCCGCCCTTGAAGGATTTGGCCGCGACGGTATCGGCGAAGACGAAGAACTTGGTAGTGGCGCCGCGGTTCTCGCCGAGGCGGCGCACGAGCAGCTCGTGTTCGTGATCGAGCATGGTGACGAGGCGTTCACGGGAGACGTAGCGGGGTGCCTTTCCGTAGATGGCATCACTGAAAGTCATGTCATAGGCGGACATGGATTTGGCGATGGTGCCGGCGGCGCCACCGGCCTGAAAGAACACGCGGGCAACCTCCTGACCGGCACCGATCTCAGCGAAGGTCCCGTATTTTGAGTCATCCAAATTGATCGTCAGTGCCTTGCGGTTGGTCGTGAGCAGTGTGGCGGGCGTGTCCATTTCTGCCATTGGAGCTAAAATACGTCCGGAAGCAAAGCCCTTGCTTGGTGACGATGCGGAAACGGCGGCCCGAGGCTTCTCGGATGGCACCAAAATGCCGACAAAAGGGAAATGCGGCTCGCCGCGCGCCGGAGCCCACCTAGCGTGCTCCGCATGAAAGCGTTTTTCGCCTCGTTTGTGGGAACCTTGCTCGCGCTGGCGGCCTTCGTGGTCACCTCGGTCGTTTTGCTCTTTGGCGGGCTGGCCGTGCTCGCCACAGTGGGAGAGCAACCGGTAACGGTGGCGAGCGACTCCTACCTCGTGCTCAATCTCGACGGGGTTAATCTCACCGACACTCCGCCTCTGATCGAGGAGAACGGGCTGGGCTGGTTACTGGCCGGCGACGCCCCCCAAACGATGGCCCTGCGCCGCGCGGTCCTCACCCTGCGCGAGGCGGCGGTAGACAAACGCATCAGCGGAATTTTGATCACAGGCATGTTCTCGCCCGACAGCTACGGAACCGGGTTCGCGGCGCTGCACGAGCTGCGCGAGGCGCTCGTGGAATTCAAGGCTGCCGGCAAACCGGTGAAGGCCTACTTCGACGAAGTGAGCACGCCGGAGCTCTACGTCGCCGCGGTGGCGGAGGAATTAATGGTCAACCCTTTTGGCCTCGTGGTGATGCCCGGTCTGGCCACTGAACCGATGTTCTACGGCGACGCGTTCACGAAGTGGGGCGTCGGCGTGCAGGTTACTCGCTCGGGCAAATACAAGGGCGCGGCGGAGCCTTTTATCCGTCGCGACTTGAGCCCCGAGAATCGCGAACAACTGGAAGTGCTTCTGAAGGATTTGTGGGGCGTGATCGTAAACGATATCGCCGACGCTCGCGGCGTCACTCCGGCGGCGGTGCAGGCCTTGGTGGACGCCGAGGGGTTGATCACCCCCGAGAGCGCGCAACGCGGCGGGCTCATCTCGGCGATTGGCTATCGCGACGAAATTTTGAAAACGCTCCAAGAGGAGACGACCGCGGAAGAAGGGCAGCCGTTCACCCAGGTGGCGTTTTCCGACTACGAGCAACTGCTCAAAACCAAGCCAACAAAGGAGACCGAGGCGACCATCGCGATTGTCTACACCGAGGGTGAAATCGTGGACGGCGAGGGCGAAAAGGGCGAGATCGGCGGCGCCGCC
>CAMDHP010000123.1 GCA_945898185.1 Akkermansia muciniphila
CAGTCCGACCGTCGTCAGGAGTTTTTCCGCGTCGCGGTCGTCCCAATATCCGCCTTCGTCCAAGACCGATTGCAGCAACCCCGCCGCCTTCGCCGCGTCCAAAGCCGCCGTGATCGTCAAATGACACTTTAGGAAATGCTGAGCAGCCACGGTGGAGGCGTATTGAGTTTTAGCGAAGGAGCTGCCCCGCCACCCGCTGATTCCCGGCTTCACCAAATGACGACCGACGAGGGCCTGTTCAGGATACCGCGCCAAAAAGCAGTTCATCGGCTCGCACTCATCGCCGGCAAACGCGGTGAAGCCCGCGACCTCGACCGGATCGACGGAGGTCGAAAACTCGTCGGGCGTGTCCCGGTTGATCGCGACATAGGCGCCGGCCTGGACGAGAAACCACCGGAAAGGATCCGAGCGATTCTCCAACCGCTCCACGATCTCGGCTTCCGTGAAATGGACAATGTCCGTGACCTCATCAAAAGGCAGATCGAGACAGGCCTCGCGCCATGACCGCAGCCGGTCGGTGACGCTCTCAAGCGACGCCGTTTCCGGTGCGTGAACTGTCCAGTTGATGCAAAGCCCCATTCAGTTCATGACACCCAAACGCATCGCCGATGTCACTCCCAACGAGAGGCAATCCGGCCCGTTTAGGTTGCCCAAAGGTTGCCAAATCTTCTGTTTTTGGCTTCCCTTCGCTGCATTTACCTGCTCTTATAAGCACGTTCTAAACCACTAACAATAAACTAATTCCGCGTTATTTAGGGACTTAGCCAGTAACGGCGAATAGGGTTCGAATCCCCCCTCTCCGCCATTTGCGCAGCAAATGGCGTTTCGACGCAGTCGAACGAAATGCGTTAGCATTTGAGGCGGGATATGGACGGCGCACCAGCGCCGGGGTAAGACCCTGAGCATAGCGAATCAATCCCCCCCTCTCCGCCAGTTTTGCGCAGCTAAACTGGCGACCGGCGCAGAGCGGCGGTCAGCGCGCAGCGCGTGAGGGGGCGATATGGACGGCGCAGCAGCGCCGGGGTAAGACCCTGAGCATAGCGAATCAATCCCCCCCTCTCCGCCAGTTTTTACCTCTGACGGGCTAAGGCAGACAGCAGATTTGTCAGTTGACGTGGCAAATCGCACATGGCCCAGGCCGCACAGTTCATCATCTCAGAATTCACGAATCCCTCAGGGGAGATCGTTTTTCGCGTCACCGGTTGGCTCGACGGTAAGCGCATCCGCAAGAATTTCCCTACCCGCGCCGAGGCTTCCGCCGAACGTCAGGCCTTGGAAATCCAACGTCTGCAGGCCGAGACCGGCATTCGCACCACCGCCACGCGGTTGCCCGTCTTGCGGGCACGAGCACTCGACGACAGCCACCGACGCGCTTTCGGCTTCATCCGAAAGCGCGCAAGCACTCGCCGCGCGCCAAGCCGCCGCCCAGGCCGCTTTCCCTGCCGAGCTTCGCGCCGCCGAGGCCGCCGACGAATACCTAGTCTGGGACGCTACCCTCGACGACCGCACCACGCCCCTTTGCCAGGGGCGGCACGGCCGGCGCTGGGGCGACGGTTGGTTCACGCCGCCACCCGCCCACTTCAACTGCCGCAGCACTTTGATCCGCGTGCCCAAGGCCAGCTACCAGACACCGGCTTAGGGTGCTGCACGGCACGCAGCCTTGCAGTGGCTAGTCGGCTTGTCTTGTTTCAGAGGAATGAAAAAGGCGCTTCAGTTACTGGCTTTGTCGATCGCACTCGTTTCGGCCTGCTTTGCTGATGATGCCACCGACAAGTATCTGAAGGCCGCCGCGCAGGGAAATACCGATGCGCAATTTAATCTCAATAAGGTGTATTACTACGTCGGTAAAGCGTATGATAACAGCCACGGCGTGCTAAAGGATCCAGAGGAGGCGGTGAAGTGGTATCGCAAGGCGGCCGAACAGGGCCATGCCGGTGCGCAAAACAATCTCGGTATCGCGTATGCCAAAGGCAATGGCGTGCCAATCGATCTAGAGGAGGCGGTGAAATGGCTTCACAAGGCGGCCAAGCAGGGGGATGCCTATGGGCAAAAAAATCTCGGTTACGCTTATTACTCAGGCCAAGGCGTGCCGAAGGATCCAGAGGAGGCGGTGAAGTGGTGGCGCAAAGCGGCCGATCAGGGGGATGCCGATGCGCAAAAAAATCTCGGTTACGCGTATGATAACGGCGATGGCGTGCCAAAGGATCTTGAAGAGGCGGCCAAGTGGTGGCGCAAAGCGGCCGATCAGGGGGATTCCGATGCGCAACACAATCTCGGTTACGCGTATGCCACCGGCGATGGCGTGCCAAAGGATCTTGAAGAGGCGGCCAAGTGGTGGCGCAAGGCGGCCGAGCAGGGGCATGCCGATGCGCAACACAATCTCGGTTACGCGTATTACAACGGCCAAGGCGTCCTTAAAGATTTAGTTGAAGCGCACGCTTGGGCAAACATCGCATCCGTTAAAGGAGATAAGAATAGCAAAAAACTCCGGGACGCTATCGAAAAGGATATGACAAAGGTGCAGATCGCAGAGGCTACAAAACGAGCGAAGGAAATTCTGGCGACGATTAAGAAGTAACTCGTCCGTCTCAGCCCTCCGCTCTGTGCCCTCTTTGGGCCGCCCTTCGGCTCGGCTCTGTGTAGCCCGCTGATCCCTGCCAACTCAGGTTTCAAGTATCAGCTCTCAGGTCTCTCCGGCTCGCCCCCGTTGAGACCCCGCCCGGGGCATGCCCGCCGCTTCATCTCCGTCCTCCGCCGATCCGTCCTCCGGCATCCGATCTCCGGCTTCCGAGCCCCCGCTCCACGCCGCCTTCTCCAACCCCCTCGCCGAGGGCTCCGCGCTCCCCGCCGACATCCAATACATGCCGCCCGGTCGGCATCGCATCCGCGCCTCTCAGGGCGGCAAACCCGTCTCCGTTGAGGTCGCCGTCAGCGCCGCGACCGCCGCCGTGCTTCAATCCTTCCTCGCGGCCAAGATGACCGCCGCCGCCGAAGGCCGCGAAGATCGTCCCTTCTTCGATTTCAACCACGAAGACCGCGAGGCCTCCGCGTGGCCCACCGAGTTCTACTGGGCCGGTGACGATCCTAAGACCGGCGGCGTCCGCGCCCGCATCGAGTGGTCGGACGCCGGTAAACGCGCCGTCGAAGGCCGCACCTTCCGCCGCTTTTCCCCGACCTTCCACCTCGACGCCTCCGGCCACGTCACCGGCTCCGATATCAACATGGGCGGCCTCGTCAATCGCGCCGCCTTCAAGCGCATCGCGCCCCTGTTCGCCGCCGCCCCCGTTGACACCGCGACCGAGCCGATGCCCATGCAAACTCTCATCTCCACCCTCCGCTCGCTCTCGCTGGTCGAGGCGTCCGCCACCGAGGAGGCCGACCTCGTCACGGAGGTCTCGCGCTCCGTCGGTTCGCTCAAATCCGAAATCACCGACCTCAAATCGACCCTCGCGACTCAGGCCCGCCAACGCGCCGAGTCGCTGGTTGATGCCGCCGTCCGCGCCGGTCGCCTCCCCGCCAAGGACACCGACGCGCGCGGGTTCTGGGTCGATGCGCTCCTCCGCGACGAGGCCAAGGCCGTGAAGGCGCTCGACGCCCTCACGATCAATCCGGTGCTCGCCCGTCTCACCCCCGGCGGCGATCCCGCCGCCGACCCGTCCCACCTCATCACCCGGCAGGAGCAAAAGCTCCCCGCCGTCCGCGCCGCCCACCCGAGCGCCGATTTCCAGACCATCTACGCCAAAGCGAAGGCCGAGGCCCCTGAATTGTTCATCTCCGCGCCCGCCACGTCGGGCACCCGCTGAGATTCACCCCTTCGGGGCCGCGTCTGCGCCGCGACCATCTCCGCGCTGACGCGCTCCGTCTTCCGCCGCCGACCTACTCGCTACCCGCTACTCACTCCTCGCTACTTTTTATGAAGACCTCTCTCGCCCGCACCATC
>CAMDHP010000124.1 GCA_945898185.1 Akkermansia muciniphila
ATGCTGGTTGGTGCCCATGCGTCCGGTGACGCCGTTCATGATGATACCGACTTTGTGTGTGTGCATTTAAGATGTGGTTAAAAGATGCGTGATAGGTGAATGAAACGCGGAACAATATACGCGAAACGCCGACTTGCAGTTAGAACGAATCCGACCCACGGTAGCACTAAGCCGCCCCATTGACATGCTCGCCTGGAGTCCCCTGCTTATTCAAAAAATCGAGATTCATGCCCTTGGTTTTGTGCTGCGTAAACTCCAGCTAAACCGGCATCGTGAAACGGAGGTTTCGACCCACAGGCACCCGTTCAACCAACTCATCCTCTATCTTTCGGGCGAAGGAGTGCAGATTGTGCGAGGCCGGCGGATCGATGCGCGGGCGGGTGATCTTTTTCTGATCCCGCCGGGAGTGGATCATGGATTTGCGCTGGCCGGTGCCAGCCGCCCGCTTTGTCTGGTCCTTGAGTATGAAAGCCGCCGCCCAGGAAGCCGTGTGATTCACCGGCAGTTCCCGCGTCAAATCCTCAACGAGCTCAACGCGCTTCTGGCCCGGGTGCCGACCAAGGGGCGTCCCGCCCTGTCGGACTACCCCACGATATTGTCCGTGATCGCGCTGCTGCTCGAACCCTCGCGCCCCGACACGGCTGCAATGCCCGCGGCGGCGTCGCCTTTGGTGGTGCGGGTGAGGGAAAGCCTGCGGAGCGACAAACCGCTTGCGGACATCGCCCGCGAGTCCGGCTATGTGCGCGATGCGCTCAGTCGCCGGCTTAAGCGCGAGCATGGGCTTGGTTTGCGGGCTTTGCGCGATCAGGAGCGCCTGCAACTCGCGCAAGGCGCGCTTCGAGAGGCTGGCGGCGTCGGCGAGGCGGCCGCTCGCGCCGGTTTCGATGATCCGAATTACTTTACCCGCTGGTTCCGTAAACAAACCGGCCTCACCCCGACCGCGTGGCGGCGGCAGTGAGGCTAACGTCGGATCAAAGACGCTAGGGACGCGGGCGGCTGAACGACCTAGTCGACTTTTGGTCGCGCGATCCAGCGCCTCTGACTTCGGAAACTTACCTTCGGCAGACGCTCTCGTCGGCTCCTCGGCTGGCGCAATAATTCCGGCGGACTTTGGCCGCGTTGAGATATCCTATCTCCATTATTTGAGGATTTTTAAGGCGCATATGACCTTAGAACTGAACTCCTCGGTGGCACGGTGCGATCTAATACAATATCCAGGACATTTGCTTGTTAACCCTCCGGCTTAACACCCTCCGTCCGCCCGACTTGGACCCGCAGGGGCGCGCTTACGGCCATCTGCCTCAGCATCGTATTCCATCTGATTGCCGCCGCCCCGGAGTTGAGTTTAAAACAAACTGGCAGCAGCGGGATGGCATCAGGCCGCGTCCACGATGCACCGATATTCGCACTTCGATTATTATTTGCGATCGCGTGATGTCTTACTCTCGCATCCCGGACGAGGAGTCTCATACTTGGGTTTCTATGAAACTTATCGCACGCATAATAGCACTCCTCGGATTCGTCGCTTTTGCGCTCTCTGCGTCGGCCGCAAAGGGGCTTGCGCCTAACACCTACCGCTCATCCACGGTTACCGGCACCGTAACCTGGCAGGACTCGGGAACCGGTGAGTCCATGGCTCTCGTAGCCGATCAGGTGTTGCCGATCGGCGCGATTATCAACACGGGCGAAGCTTCGAGCGCCGCCCTGATCTTCTCGAGTGGAGCCACCGCCTTGATTGGCGAAAAATCCCAGGTGATCGTGAGTAAGTTTCAGCAGGAGCTTTTTGGCAGCGACGTCGTGAAATCGTCTGGAGCCGAGCCGTCGGTATCGGACACCGAACTTTTGCTAAACAAAGGCACGGTCACGAGTCGCGTGGCCAAACTGAAGCCCAAATCAAACTACTCCGTAAGAACCCCGATCGGCGCGGCCGGCGTTCGTGGCACGACCTATCAAGTCCTTTATGACTCGGTAAACAAAACGCTCCGGGTGGCTACGGCCGAGGGCAAGGTGGTGTTCCGCACTGCGGATAATGTCGAGCTCCCCGTTGATGGCGGAAAGGATATCGTCCTGACTTTCGAAACCAACGACGCTGGAGAAATCACGGTTACCAGCACGGTGGCCGGCAATATCCCGCCAGCCGAGCTGCAGGTGATTAACAATCTTGTTGAGGCTGTATTGCGCCAGGAAGCCGCGTTGCCAGTAATTGTTCCGACTCAGCCGATCCTCAGCGACGATACCCCCTGATTCGGTCTACCTCTGAATCAGTAAAGCCCGGTGCGACGTTTCGCACCGGGTTTTTTATGTTCAGGCCTTGAGCGGGGGCAGCCTCGAACCGTGCCGCAGGATCAGCGCTGCGAGGCGCAAGGCTCGCCAGTAGCGCGGCACATAGCGCCCGGGAGACGAGACGATACGAAAGAACCAACCAAGAAGCCATCGGTCGGCCCAGGGCGGGATGTTGCATTGCGTCCCGCTCAGAAAGGCGATGGCCGCGCCGATGCAGGCTACCCCCGCGGGTTTGGGCTCCGGCCTTAGCGCCTCGTGCAGCGACCAACCGAGGCGCTCTTGCACGCCGCCGCCTATCGCGAGCACGACGACGCCGGGGCGTCGGGAGCGGATGCGCTCAAGGAGTTTCGCATCCTTGATTTTTCCGGGTCCGTAAAATGGCGCGACATAACAATCGTCCTCTGAGATTTCCAGACCGCGCCTGCGCAACCAGGCAAGATTTGTCTCCTTCTCAGCCGCGTTTGGCATTACCCAAAAAGTGCCCTGCGCAACTTTAATTTCAGGACGTTCCAAGAGCGCTTGCAGAAAGCCCAGCCCCGACAAGCGCGGGAGATTTCGCCCGGTTTTAGCGCGCCACAGGAGGAGCATGAAACCGCTGTCCGTGAGGTTTATGTCTGCACCGCGCAGTGCCTCGCGATAGGCCGCGCAGGTGACCAAATCCCCGGCCAATCCTGGCCCCGAGGGTGCTAGCACTAGGCTGCCCATCAAGGCTGCCTCGACCGCCTCGGTGGTGTCGCCGGTGTGGAATTGAATACCGAGAATAGTTTCCGAGTTTCTCTGGGAGGCGGCGGTCACCCTCGTGCGGGTTGGGGAAGTCATCGTGCAGGATTGCCCTTCACCCGTGATCCGGGCGCCACGTTACGCGTGACGACGGCGCAGGCGCCGACTACTGCGCCCGCCCCGATTGTTATGTCCGGCATCAGGAAGGCGCGCGCCCCCACAAACGCCCCCTCCATGACCCGAATTGGCGCGGTCACCAAAGGGAGGGTTTCACGCGTGAAATCATGCGTGCCGGTGCAAAGATAGGCTTCCTGCGCGATCACGGCTTGGCGCTCCACGACGATTTTGTCCAAGCTGTAAAGCGCGGCTCGATCACCGATACACGCGCCGTCACCGAGGGACACATTCCATGGAATCTGTAACCTCGCCCGCTGGTGCACGAAGGGTCGTCCCTCGATGTTTGCACCGAAGGCACGCAGAACCAGCAGGCGCCAGGCGTTGAGCGGTTTGGGCGTCCACTGGCATAAACCCAACCAAGTGTATTCCCACACGAGAATCGCCACGCGGCTGCGCAAACTCCACGGCGAAGCCCCCCGGTCTCTCTCGCTCTTCTCGTGGAGTGTTGTTCCCATGCTAGATCCATTTCACCAAACAGAGGCGCATTCAAGCCGCCGCCCGGACAGCCCTCACCAGCGACTCCGCCGCTTGCCGGATTTCAAACCGGGTCCCGAAACAACGCCGTGCCGCGCGGCCCATCGCCTCCCGCTGCGCCGCATCCAACCCCCGCCAGGCCGCAAGCAAAGCCGCAACTTCCTCGGGCGTGTCGCCGCGCGCCAGCCCCGCACCGTCGCCCTCGATTTCGCGCCAGATGTTCACCTTGTCGCT
>CAMDHP010000125.1 GCA_945898185.1 Akkermansia muciniphila
TACGAGTGCCCGTGGATGTTACGGCACTTATGCCCGACCGGCAGATACGGCAGCGAATGGGCCGACTCGAAGGTGAACTTTTTGGAAACGGTGAACTTCATTGATCTGGGCTAGAGCCGGTCAGGCTACCCCGCAAGCCCGACCTCAAGGAGCCGCTGCACCCCCCGCAAAAAAACCCCAGAGACTCCGTAAAGTCTCTGGGGCCGAAATGGCTGCCCGGGTAGGGGTCGAGCCTACGACCAAGTGATTAATCCCGTTTCACGGGACTCTGCCCTCCGGCGACCAGCGCACGGATGCGCTCCGCTGATTTCCACGCCTTGATCTCGCGTTCCCGCCTCATCCCTTCCGCACGCGTTTCATACGTTTCATGATGGACCAGCTCCCAGGGTCCGTTCTTTCGCGTGTATTTCCCTTTGCTTGCTCCGGTCTCATTGTGACTCGCCAGCCGCGCGCCCAAATCCCCTGTCTGTCCAACGTAAAACGTCCCCGCCACATTCCTTAGGATATACACGAAATATAGGTCGTTGCTCATCGCTGGATCCTGAACTTTTCCGCAAAAAAACCCCAGAGACTCCGTAAAGTCTCTGGGGCCGAAATGGCTGCCCGGGTAGGGGTCGAACCTACGACCAAGTGATTAACAGTCACCTGCTCTGCCACTGAGCTACCAGGCAATAAATGGAAAATGGGTAAGACAGAATTGCGGCCCACCTTGTCAATGCCCATTTCAGGAAAACCAAAAGTTTCCGCCTACCCTTCGCAGGTTTTGATTGCCAAACGGCCCCGCCGCTCTTTTTACTCGACCCCTTTTCCACTACGCCTGCCTCCAATTCCGGAGTCACAGGGGGAACGAATCCATGACACAAGCACTCAGCCTCACCATCACGCCCCGCGCCCAAACCGGTCGCTCGGCTTCACGTCGCGTTCGCAAGATAAACCAAATCCCCGCGATCCTCTACGGCAAGCACACGAAGCCCCAGACCATCGCCATCGATGCTCCGGAGTTCACCCGCTTGCTCAGGTCCGTCGCCGGACGCGCTCTCATCATCGAGCTCAACCACAAGGACAGCACCGAAAAGGCACTGTCGTTTATCCAAGAGATCCAACGCGATCCCATCACGGATAAATTCCGCCACGTTGACCTCCAAGAAGTGAAGGCCGACGAAAAACTCGAGATCAACGTCCCCATCTCACTCACTGGCGAAGCCTACGGCGTAAAGACCCAGGGCGGCGTGCTCGAGACCAGCGCCCACACCCTCCGTGTGCGTTGCTTGCCGAAGGATCTCCCCCCCGTCATCCTGATTGATGTCAGCGAACTCAAAATCAACGAATCACTCAAGGTTGCCGGCCTGAAGCCAATCGCGGGCGTCGAGTTCCGCGATGTCCCCGGACAGCCCATCGTCGGCGTGCTCAGCATCGCCGCCGAGGAGGTCGCCGCCCCCGCCGCGACCGCTGCCGCCGGCGCTCCCGCCGCTGGTGCCGCCGCCCCCGCTGCTGGTGCAGCCAAGCCCGGCGACGCGAAAGCCCCCGCCGCTGGCGCCAAGCCCGGCGATGCCAAGGCTGCCGCTCCCGCCGCCAAGCCCGCCGCCAAAAAGTAAGGTCCGCCCCACACGCCGCCTTGCCGCGGCGCGTGAGTGCGTTTTGTTCTTTGAGTCATGTCCTTTTCTCTTGTTGCCGGTCTCGGCAACCCCGGTCGCGCCTACGCCTCCACCCGCCACAACGCGGGATTCATGGTGGTGGATGCGCTCGCCGCGAAACTCGGATTGGTCTGGCAAACCCAGACCGCCTTCGAGGCCGAGACCGCCCGCTGGGATCTCGCTCCGGACCATACCGTCCTGCTCGCGAAGCCGCTCACGTTCATGAACGAAAGCGGCCGCTCCGTGCAAAAGATCGCCGCCTTCCATAAAGTCCCGCCCGCCTTAATCGTGGTCGTCCATGACGACCTCAATCTTGCGCTCGGTTCAGTGAAAGTCTCGGTCAGCGGAAGTGCCGGAGGCCAGAACGGCGTCGCAGATCTCATCCAGCGCATGGGAGAAGGATTTGTCCGCTACCGCATCGGCATCGGCCCCAAAAGCCCGCCGCAAATGGACCTCAAAGACTTCGTGCTCGCACCTTTCTCTTCCGAACAAATCACCCTCTTAACACAAAACATCCCTCACTTCACCTCCGGCCTCCGGTTGCTCCTCGAACAAGGTGGCGACCGCGCCATGAATCAACTTAACCGCCGCATCCCATCATGAGCTCCACCAACCGTAATTACCGCGCCACCTTCATCCTCGACAACCGGGGCAAGGAAGACTCCGTCGACCAGATCGTCGAAGGCGTCAAGGCCGTCATCTCCGCCGTCTCCGGCTCCGTCACCGCTGTCGAAAACATCGGCCGCAAGGACTTCGCCCGCGTCACGGACGCCAAGTTCCCCGCTGCAAGCTACGTTCAGATTGATTTCAGCGGTCCGGCTTCGGCCCCCTCCGCTCTGCGCGAGCGCCTCCGTCTCAACCAGAACGTCTATCGCACGCTCGTCCAATCCGCCTAAATTCGGAGCCAACGCGCCGCACCCCCTCCCATGGCCAACCTCAACCGAGTCCTCCTTATAGGCAACCTCACGCGCGATCCCGAGCTTCGGGTCACGCCGAAGGGCACTGCCATTTGCCAGTTCGGTCTCGCGATCAGCCGTTCCTTCAAGGACGAGTCCGGTCAAGTCCGCGAGGAAGCCACTTTCGTTGACGTCGAGGCTTGGGGCAAACAGGGCGAGACTATCGCCAAGTTCTGCACCAAGGGTCGCCCCCTCTTCGTCGAGGGTCGCCTCCGCTTCGACCAATGGGAGGATAAAACCACCCAGCAAAAACGTAACAAACTCAAGGTTGTCCTCGAGAACTTCCAGTTCCTCGGCAGCCGTGAGGGTGGTGCGCCGACGCCCGGTGCACCCGGCGGATCTGCCATGTCCGACGAGGGCATGGACCAGACCATCGAACGCCCGGCCGCCACCCCTGCCCCACGTGCACCCGGTGGCACCCGCCCGGCCCCCGCCCCCCAGCTCGACATCAACGACGAAGACGTGCCGTTCTAAACCGTCGCATCCCGCGCCGGTCTGCTTCTCTCCACCGCTTCTTTCCTAAAAAAACTACAACACCTCCATCATTATGGCTACCAGTGAAATTCTCCTCCTCCAACCCGTCGCTGGTCTCGGCGCCGAGGGCGACCAAGTCAAAGTTCGCGCCGGCTACGCCCGCAACTTTCTCCTCCCCCAGGGCAAGGCCGTCGCGTTGAACCAATCCAACCGTAAACGCGTTGAAGCCCTCAAGAAGCGCCGTTCCGAGCGCGAGGCTTCCGACCTGAGCAACGCTCAGGCGCTCGCCGCCAAGATCTCCAAGGTCGCCCTCGCGTTCGCCGTCAAAACCGGCGAGGCCGGCAAGATGTTCGGCGCGATCACCTCTGCCGATATCCACACCAAGCTCACCGAGGCTGGCATCGAGATCGACCGCAAGACCATCCACCTCGCCACTCCGGTCAAGACCCTCGGCAAGCACGAGGTCACCATCAAGCTCCACGCCGAGGTCAGCACCGACATCAGCTTCGATGTCGTCTCCGAGAACATCATCGTCGAGGAGGCACCCGCAGCGGTCGAGGCTCCCGCCCCCAAGACCTACAAGTCCAAGAAGAAGGCCGAATAATCCTCGCTCGCACGTCCCAGCCCGTGCGGAGCAAAACGCTTCGCGTCTCGCAAAAGCCGCATCCGTCTTTCGGATGCGGCTTTTTTGTGCCCGCTTCCTTTCACCCCAATTACTTTGAGTTGCTTAACTCCGTGTAACGGGGAGCGCCATGCGACCCGTGCTCGAACTCGGGTCGCATGGCG
>CAMDHP010000126.1 GCA_945898185.1 Akkermansia muciniphila
TGATCGAACGCTCGGTATCGCGCAGCATTCGGCACGCCTCCCTCACCCGCATCCGGTTGAGGAATCGCGTCGGAGAGTCGCCCGACTGGTCGCGGAAAACCGTCGCGAAGCGCGTCCGGCCCAGCCGGCAATACTCCGCCATCTCGCCCAGCGTCCATGCCCGCGCTGGTTCATTCGCAATCGCCGCCACCAGGCGCCGCACGCGTTCCTGCGCCCCGCTGCGCACCGTCGGCGCCGTCGTGCTGCGGTGCGCCCGCACGCAGCGGGCGAGTTCGATCACCGCCGCCCGCGCCAGCGCCGCCACCCGCGCTTCGTGCAGGTATCCGGGCTCGTTGATCTCCTCGACCAAGGCCGCCAGCAGTCCCTCCATCGCCGCCCCCCCGCCTAGGGAGTGCCGGCGAGCCTGACGCAACAACACCTCGATCTCCGCCGTTTCCGCGCGGCTAAACCCCAGCGCCGGATGCAGCGGGCCGGTTTTCCCCGGCGCGAGAATCACGTAGATCCACTCGTGCCCCGGTTCGAATTCCTCCGCGCTGCCGTGCTCCTGCTCCGGCAAAGTAAAGTAAACCGCCCCCGGAGGCACCGGCTCGGCCACACCTTCCGTCTGCCAAAGGAGATGCCCGCGCCGCACAAACACGATTTCCAGCCCCGGGTTTCGATGCGCCGCCAGTTTTGCCAGGCTCCCGATGCCGGACTGAAGGACCAGTGATTTCACTCCGCCAGCGCAACCGCTCGGCGAGCCACGGCAAGCCTCATGTGCGCGATTTACCACCGGCTCCAAACGAACGCCACCACGCCCGCTTTGCGCTATATTCACCACCTCCCCCACCCCGCTCCTCAACGTCCCCACCCTCCCCCCACTCCCCATGATCATCGGATGCTTTGCCCTCGTTCAGCCGTTCAGCAGCATGGACCGCCAGTTCCAGCTCATCCGTGAGCTGGGCTTCGACTACGCCGACCTCACCGACAACCACGACGGCGCCACCCTCGGCACCGAATACGGGTTTTCCGCCTCGGTCAGCCTCGACGGCCACCCGTCCCGCGTCCGCGAGATGCTGGCCCGCCACCGCCTCACCCTCACCAGCGTCTGCGCCCACGCCAACCTCCTCGACCCCGCCAGCCCCGACCGCTACGGCACTTCCGAGATCATCAAGGCGGTCAAACTCGCCCATTTCCTCGGCGTCAAACAGGTCATCACCACCGAGGGCGACCCCAAGACGGACTTCGGCCACGGCCTCTCCGACGCCGAACGCGTCTTCTCCGTCCGCGAAAAACTCCACGCTCCCATCGAGTGGGCCGAATCCCTCGGCATCGAGCTCCTCCTCGAACCCCACGGCATCCTCACCGACACCGTGGACGGCATGTCCCGCCTGCTCGACGCCCTCGGCCACGAAAAGACCGTCGGCATCAATCTCGACACCGGCAACTCCTGGCTGGGCGGTGGCGATCCCCATGCGTTTGTCCGCGTATTTGGGACTCGGATACGCCACGTCCACTGGAAGGACATGGACGCCCGCTGGGAATCCAAACGCGGCACCGTCTACGGCTGCGGCATGGGCGACATTCCCCTCGGCGACGGCGTCGTCGGCATAGAGAGCCTCGTCGCCGCACTGCTCGAAAGCGGATTCGACGGCCCCACCACCCTCGAGGTCGCCGGTCCCGAAAACATGAAAAAATCCGCCGAGCGTCTGCTCGCCTGGAGTCGCCGCTGACCCAGCCCCTGCCTTGCGCCGTTCCCTCCCTTTTTTTAATCACATGAACACCTCCACTTCCCCCCGCACCGCCGCCGTCATCGGCTGCGGCCGCTTCGTCGAAGGCAAAGAGGGCTGGGCCATCGGCCACGCCCACGCCGACGCCTACCGCAAAGCTGATCCGTCCCTGCGCCTCTGCGGCGTGGACATCAACCCCGACAACCTCCGCGCCTTCGGCGAGCGGTTTAACGTTCCCGCCTGCGACCTCTTCACGTCCACCGACGCACTCTACGCCGCCCTCACGCCCGACTTCGTGAGTGTCTGCACCTGGCCCAAGCTCCACGCGCCCCAGGTCATCGAGGCCGCCGCCAAGGGCGTGCGCGGCATCCTCTGCGAAAAACCCATGGCCCTCAACGGTGGCGAAATCGACGCCATGCTCGCCGCCTGCGAAAAGGCCGGCGCCCGCCTCGCGATCGCTCACCAGCGCTGCTACAACGGCCCCTACAAGCTTGCCAAAAAACTCCTTCACGCCGGCGCCATCGGCGACAAGTGGGTGCTCGAGGCCCGCGTCGGCGACGGTTGGGATATCCTCTCGTGGTCCGTTCATTGGTTCGACCTCACCCACTGGCTCTTCGACGCCGCCCCGCTCTCCGTGCTCGCCGGTCTCGACCACTCGGGCGTGCGCCGTTACCAGCACGCGGTCGAAAACGCCTCCGTCATTTTCGCCGATTACCCGGAGTCGCGCCAGGCCGTCTTCATCACCGGTCCGCACAACCACCAGGGCGAGCAGGGCGACATTTTCATTCGCGGCACCACCGGCTTCATGCGCATCCGCGGAGATGTCGAGGTCTGGAGCGACACCACCGGCTACAAGCGCATGAAACCCGTCGCCGAAGGCCCCGAGGATTTTCACGCGCTCCTGCTCGATTTGTTCAACGCCGTCGCCACCGGCGCGCCCATGCGCTGCGATGCCTCCCGCTGTGCCAACTCCACCCGCACCGCCTACGCCGTGCACGAATCCGCGCGCACTTTGCGCACGGTTCACGCGCCCTTCAACACCGGCTACGCCCCGCTCGAAATCCTCCAGCATCCGGCCAAACCCGCCGTCCCCGCCGGCAAAATCGTCCTCTTCGCCGATGAACACTACGGCTCCGGCGGCCGAGAGGGCATCGCCGACGCGCTCACCGCGCTCACCGGCACCGCCCCGGTCGTCATAGATGCCACCAAGGGTATCACCACCGCCGATCTCGCCGACGCCGGCGCGCTCCTGCTCTACCACACCCAAGCCGAGCCCAGCGCCGACACCCGCGCCGCCCTCACCGCCTGGGTCGAGTCCGGCAAACCCACCGTTTTCGTCCACTGCGCCTGCGGCGGATACCCGAATTGGGACGCCTACAAACAATGGGCCGGCCGCGTCTGGGTCTGGGGCCCCGGCGGCTCTGAGCATCCCTACGAAGAATGCACCCTCACTCCACTCGGTGCCGGCATAGGCAACCTCGCCTCCGCCTGGATCCCTCTCGACGAGGTGTTCATAAAACTCGCCCCCACCTCCGAAGTTGAAGATCTCGCCGAGGTTACCATTTCCTCCGGCAAGTTCCCCGCCGCTTGGCGCTCGAAACGCTGGCCAAACATCACCGCCTGGATCCCCGGCCACCGCCGCGAGATCTGGAGCGTGCCCGCTCTCGGCCAAGGTCTGCTTGCGCAAATTCGACTCGCGACGTCCTGAACAATTCCGGTCACTCAATGAATCCGCGCCAGGACAACCCTATAAGACGCCACCGGCGTCGAAAATGAGACCGAGGGGACCGATATAAAAATCAACGGCCTTGGCTATGTCCGAAACATGGATACAAACATGGGCAAGATTCGCCATCGCGATGGCGGTGTGGAAAAGTTCGGACCTTATGGCGTGGTCGCGCGCAGACGCGCGAAGCAGGGTGCTGTGCCGGGGTTGGCAATGGTCACTGTGACCGTATCCATGTCCGGAGACGGCGTGTTTTGCTGAACGTTGACAGCACCGGAGGAGGTCGCTCCGACGGGAATATCGGTCCAGGTGACCAAGTTGGTGGAGTATTGCACAACCAGACT
>CAMDHP010000127.1 GCA_945898185.1 Akkermansia muciniphila
TTTCTGCTTGAGTGTCATCGCCGAGGCTCAGAAGCGCGGCGGCCTCGCCGCCTTCATTGACGTCGAACACGCCCTCGATCCGAAATACGCCAAAGTCGTGGGCGTGAAGCTCGACGACCTCCTCGTCTCCCAGCCCGACTCCGGCGAGGACGCGCTCAACATCACCGAGACGCTCATCCGCTCCAACGCGATTGATGTCATTGTCATCGACTCTGTCGCCGCCCTCATCACCAAGGCCGAGCTCGACGGCCAGATGGGAGACATGACCATGGGCAGCCAGGCCCGCCTTATGTCCCAAGCCATGCGCCGCCTCACCGCCGTCGTCAGCAAGACCAAGTGCATTTGCATTTTCACTAACCAGATTCGCGAGAAGATCGGCGTCATGTTTGGCAGCCCCGAAACCACCTCGGGCGGCCGCGCCCTGAAGTTTTTCTCCACCATTCGCATTGATATCCGCCGCAAGGACCAGATCAAGACACCCGACGGCAAAATCATCGGCAACCGCACCAAGATCAAGGTGGTCAAAAACAAGATCGCCCCGCCCTTCACCGAGTGCGAATTCGATATCATGTATGACGAGGGCATCTCCAAAACCGGCTCGCTCGTGGATCTCGGCGTCGAGCACAAAATCCTCGAAAAGAAAGGCGCCTGGATCTCCTTCGAAGGCGCCCTCGTCGGCCAGGGCCGCGACGCCGCCAAGCAGGCCATCGCCGACAAACCCGAGCTCGCCGCCAAGCTCACCGCCGCGATCAAGGAAAAGGTCACCATCACCGGCGGCGCGGTCGTCACCGGCGGCGGCGACGCCGAGTAAGCCACGCGGAATCAAATCCTCTTCAAAACCGCGCCCTTCATCGGGTGCGGTTTTTTTGCACGGTGAGTAGCGCTCGCCCTGGCTGCGGCGCAGGGACGGGGCGCCCCATTTTGCCCGCGGATACTTTGCCGCTCGTCATCCCGCCGCAGCTGGTTTCTTTGCCTTTACGCGCCATGCCCGCCGCCCGCCCTCACCTTTTGGGATTAACCCGAACCGAACTCGCCGCGCTCGCGCTAGAGTGGGGTTTTCCGCGCGTGCACGCCGCCTCCCTTTGGAACGAGCTTTACCTCCAAGGCCGCCGCTCCCCGTCCGACTTCGTTATCCACGACCAGCTTTCCGCCCGTTACCTCGACCGGGTTTTTAGCGAGCTCGCATTCGACTTCCCAAGTGTCACGAAGGAGACCCACTCCGCCGACGGCTTTACCCGCAAATACCTGCTCGCTCTTCACGACGCCCATCGCATCGAGACCGTGCTCATGCGCTACAGCGGCCGCGTCACCGCCTGCGTGAGCTCTCAGGTCGGCTGCGCCATGGGCTGCGTCTTCTGCGCCACCGGCCAGATGGGCTACACCCGCCACCTCACCGCCGCCGAGATCGTCGCCCAGTCCCTCCACGTGGACGCCGTCCTGCGCGAGACCGCCGCCTCCGCCACGTCTTCAGACGTGTCCCCCGAAGCCTTGGCGAAGGAGAACTCCCCTCCCCTCGCAAACCCCGCCCACTCCTCGCCCCATCACCGCCATGAGCGCCTGCGCAATATCGTCTTCATGGGCATGGGCGAGCCACTCCACAACTATGACGCCGTCATGCAGGCCATAGACATCCTGCGCGACTCCGCCGGCCTCGCCCTTGCAGGTAAAAAAATCACCGTCTCCACCGTCGGCGTCGTGCCTGGCATCCGCCGCCTCACCGCCGAGCGCCGCCCCGTGCATCTCGCCGTCTCCCTCCACGGCGCCACCCAAGGCGAGCGCGCCGCCCTCGTGCCCGTCGCCCGCAAATGGCCGCTCGACGAGCTCATGGGCGCCTGCCGTGAATACACCACGACCCTCGGTCGCCGGATATTCTTCGAGTGGACACTTATTGATGGTAAAAACGACAGCCCGGATCACGCTCACGCCGTCGGCTCTTTACTCAAAGGCATCCCCGCGCAGGTGAACGTGATTCCCGTGAATCCAACTTTCGGATACGCCGGAGAGCCTACCCGCCCTGCCGGCGCGCGCGCCTTTCAGGATGTGCTCGCCGGCTACGGCATTCCGTGCACGGTGCGCCAGCGCCGCGGCATAGATATCGCCGCCGGCTGCGGCCAGCTCGCGATCGCCGAGTAATACCAATCTCCCATATCTTTCAGACTTTGACGCAAAGGCGCAAAAGCGCGAAGATAGGAAGCAGAGTGCTTTAGTTCGAGGTCATTGCCTCCTTTTGCGTCTTTGCGGCTTTGCGTTAATTAAATCTATTTTACCCGAGACGTTGGTATAACTTCGCTTCTCGGGGAAGGTCTGTGGCTTGGGGCGAAAAAGCGGGATCCCGGCCTTCGCGCGCGAAGCCCGGCCCAAACCTCGTCACGCGGCGGGCATCTGGTCCTCAAGCAGGATGTGTTCGGCCTCTGATTTACGGAGCGAAAGGCGGTATCCGCGGACATGGATTTCCAGTGGATCGCCGAGCGGAGCCACGCGGATCAACGTAACCCGGGTGCCAGGCAGCAACCCCATCTCACGCAAGCGGGTAAAAGCGACGCTGGAGGCCGGATAAGCCTTCACCACGGCAGATGCACCCACGGAGAGTTGGGCAAGATTAGCGGCGGAGTTCATCGAGAAATGGCGGCAGGCAGCGGCGTGGCGTTGGAGACGGCGGCGAGGACGGAACTTCAACTCACGTGCAAGCCTACACGGCGGCGGGGGTGGCGTTCTCAGGCGCGCAGGACGATCGGCTCAATCAGAATCTGGGCGGCGGCATCGTGACTGAGGGCTAGGCGACACCCATTCACCACGCAAATAAAGGGACCACTTCCGCCCACCTTGGTAACAAACGCGCGTTCCCCAAAGCCCATCTCACGAACACGTTGACAAAAGGATGGCTCGCCATTTAACGCGCACACCCGGCCCGAGGAACCCGCCGGCAACTGGCAGAGAGGCAAGGAAACTGACTTGGATTGATTGGGCGAAAAGGACATCGAGACCGAAAATGACTCAATTGAGACTGAGTTTCACTGTCAACTAAGCACTCGGTGCGTTTTAGGTCAAATACCCGCGCAAATTGGGTGGTGCGGCATCAGCCAAAAGGCCTGGATGCGCATTCCGGTTTTCATTCAAGATCAGGGTCGTCTCGGGCTATAGAGGACAATGCTTGCGCGCGATGGTTTGTGAGACGTCGCACCACCGCCGCCGGTGCAACCGCGATTCTGAATCGCGTGCAAGCACGCTTCTACCCCAAGCGGTTGAGCTCATCATAGCCCTACACTAGAATAAACGGGACGCGTTGGCGGCGGCGGCGAGGGCCTGACCGGCGAGCCAGCCGGTGGTCCAGGCAGCCTGAAAGTTAAAGCCGCCGGTAATGCCATCTATGTTGAGCAGTTCCCCTGCGAAGTAGAGCCCGGGTTGGAGACGGCTTTCCATCGTTTTGAAGTCCACCTCGCGCAGGCGCACGCCGCCGCAAGTCACGAACTCCTCTTTGTTGAGGCTCTTGCCCTCTACGATGAAGTCGGCGGCGGCGCACTGAGCTGCTATTTTTTGGAGGTTTTCCTTGGAAATACCGGCCCACTGCGAATCCGGTTTGAGGCCGGGGACGGCGGCGAGGACACGCTCCCAAAGGCGGGAGGGCATCACGAAGGGGTTGGTGTTAACGAGTTGTTTGCGCGGGTGGGCGTCGCGCCAGTAGGTGAGCGCGTCGAAAGCCTCGGTCTGAGTGCCGCCGGTCCAGGAGATGCGCAGCGGGAAACGGTATTCGC
>CAMDHP010000128.1 GCA_945898185.1 Akkermansia muciniphila
GCAAAGAGGCGTACGACTCCAAAGCGACAACCGGGCCGAAAAGTTTCAATCGCTACGGCGGTTGGGCCGACGGTCCGCAGCTCAAGGCCACCGGCTACTTCCGCACTGAAAAATACAAGGGGCGCTGGTGGTTCGTGGACCCCGAGGGCCGTCTATTCTTCTCGCACGGCGCGAACTCCATCGGGTTTGAGCAACCCACATCCCTAAAAGACCGGGAATCCCTCTTCACTTGGATACCGTCTGAACCAGAAATCGGCGAGGCGCGCACCGAGAATACCATCAACTTCATGGTCGCCAATCTGCACCGGACGTTTGGCCCGGACTGGCGGCCCAAGGCCTACGAGCGCGTCCATGCGCGGATGCGCCAATGGGGCATGAATACCATCGGGGCTTGGTCTGCCCCCGAATTGTATAAAAACGCCAAAACCCCCTACACCCCGATCCTGCATGTTTGGCGCGGCGGCAAGCCGCTCGGTAAAAACGTGCCAGATCCGTTCTCGGCCGAATTCGAAAAGCGCGTCGAGGAGGGACTGCTGGCATTCCAACCATCTGTCGGCTCGGATCCTTGGTGCTTGGGCGTGTTCATCGATAATGAGCTCACCTGGTATGAGAACATCGTCGGAAACGCCCTCGCAGGCGATGCTGAGATGCCGGCGCGCAAGGCCGTCGTGCACGCTTTGCAGGAAAAATACGCCACCATCGAAAAACTCAACGCCGCGTGGGGCACCCAGTATGAATCCTGGGAAACGCTGAAAGCCACTCCCGCTGACTCCGCAGGATTCACCGAGGACCGCAAGACGCTCGAGCGCCTCATCGGGAGTCGTTACTACAAGGTCTGCCACGACATGATGCGCAAAATTCTGCCCAATCACCTCTACCTTGGCTCGCGCATCCACAAAGCCCCACCCGCAATCCTGGAGGAGTCGGCGCGCTACTGCGACGTCTTTAGCGTGAATCGCTACATGTCCCTACCCGCCGCCGGCGTGCCCAAGGGTTTTGATACACCCGCGCTCATCGCGGAGTTCCACTTCGGCGCGCCGGACCGCGGCGTTCCCGGAGTCGGCCTGACCTTTGTCGGCGACCAGCTTCAGCGCAGCCGCGCCTACGCCGCCTACGTTTTGGACGCCGTGATCCAACCCGATATCATCGGCACCCATTGGTTCGCCTACCCCGATCAATCCGCCGCCGCCCGCCCAACCGTGGGTAAACCCGGCGAGAATTATCAAATCGGTTTTGTGGATGTAACCGATACCCCTTACCCCGAAATCACCGCCTACAGTCGCGGACTGGCCGACGTGATGTATCCTCTGGCTGAGAGGCAGTCCGTGGATCTTTTGCAACTGCTCCAAAACACTTGGACTGATCGGTAATTCAGTCCGTTCACTCCCCGGCGCCCCACCCCACCCGCACCCATTCGAATGAAACCGGAGCTGCTCGCCTTTCTCTTCTCCTTTGCGCGCTCTCTCCGGCTCTCCGTGGGCCTGGGGCTTTTGTTGATCGTGATCGCCGGCACCGCCTCCGCCCAGCGCGTCAACATAGCTAAATTCCAGCCCGCCACTGCCAATTCCGTAAACACAAGCTACCTCGCAGACTTCGCTACCGACGGCATCGTCAGCAACTTCCACTCCCTTCGGACCAACAACATCACCGGCAACTTCTTCACCCTCGAGTTCACCTACCCGCGTCCGGTTACCATCGCCAGCGCCCACCTCTATTCCGGACTGCTAGAATCCGCAACGCCTACTCAGGTGCTCGGCAGTCACCGTTATCAGTATTTCGATGGCTCCACTTGGGTGACCATAACCTCCGTCCTCAACAACACCTCGCCTGAGGTCGCCACGCTTTTCCCCCAGTCCGTCACCGCCACGCGCTTCCGTCTGCTAGGCATCAGCAACGGTTTCTTCGCCATCCGTGAACTGGCCTTCTTCCCGCCCAACCGCGTCGGCGGTGTCGAACAGGGCCACCCGCTCGGCACCGACGTCACTCTCAACCTCGCCCACAAGCGCCCCGCGCTCTCTTCTTCCGCCCAACTGGTCAACGCCAACGGTCCCGGCTACGCCAAGAACGCCTTCGACGGCTACATCGACAATCGCTCCCGCTGGCTCGTCAACCCCGTCAACGACGTTTACGCCATCGGAGAGTCGCTTGAGGTCGATCTCCTCTCCGTCCACAGCGTCGGCTCCGCCCATATCTATTCGGGAGTCATGGACGCGGCCCGCGTCAGCACCTCTCCCATCCCAGACTTCACCCTCGAATCCTGGGACGGCATGGCCTGGCTCCCCGTCCCCGGCGCCACGATCACCGGCAACACCCAAATCGCCCGCGCCATCACGTTCGCCTCTCCCGTTTCCACCTCCCGTATCCGTCTCGTTACTACCAGCGCCACTTCCGCCCGCATCCAGGAATTGCTCCTATTCCCTCCCCGCACAGACGGCTACCCTTTGGGTCTCGGGGTGATCGATGCCGCGCCCTCGACCGACATTTTTGAACGTTACTCCGATTCCTTTTACAACCTGCTCAACACCGGCCCCGGCCTCCGTCTCAGCCTCGTTGAAGGCGCGGTCGTAATCGCCGCCGACAACCCCGCCTCTCCGCAGCGCACCGAATGGCAACTCCTCCTCAACTACCGCGACGGCACCTATCGCATTCGGAATGCCGTTACCGGACTTCACCTCGCGCTCTCGCAAATCAGCACTGCCAGCGGCGTCTCCGTGGCCGCCGAGTCCTATTCCGCCCTGCCGCATCAGGACTGGCGCCTCGTTTACGATGTCGCGACGCCGTCCCGCTTCTCGCTCGTCAACGCCTACTCCGGCCTCTTCCTCCAACCGCTCGACAACGGCTCCGCTCCCGGCACCTCGCTAGTTGCTGTTCCCGCCTCTCCAGGCAACCCGCTCCAGCAGTGGTCCTCATCGCTCTGCCGTATCCGCTCCAAAAAAGGCATCGCCGCCACCAACAGCACGATCGGCACCCGCTACTCCGCCGGCAGTGGCCTCACGTTTCACCAAGACTTCTACAACCGTTTCCGCGCCAGCTGGAGCTACACTTGGAACCGGCAGAGCAGCGACACGTTCCCCTACCTCGATGCCGCTTTTTCCCACAACCCCATGCTTTGGGGCGCAGGCTCCGGCTGGGATCAGGGTGACAGCACACGCCTACCTTTGGATCGCCTCCACCGCGACCTCCAGTCGAACGGCAAACCCGTTTCCCTTCTCGGCTTCAACGAGCCGGAACACGAAGAGCAGGGTAACGTTTTAGTCGAGGAGGCGATTCGACGCTGGCCCCGCTTTGAAGCTCGCGACGTCCCGCTGGTCGCCCCCGCCGCCGCCAACACGTTCGGCCCTTGGTTTGCAGAGTTTGTCAGCCAGGTAGACGCCCTCGGCTACCGCCGTGATTACACCGCGATGCACCTCTATTATCCGCCCAACTCGGACACGTTCATCACCCTGCTCACCCGGGCCTACAACGACTTCGGTCGCCCGGTCTGGCTGACCGAGTTCGGCAACACCCGCTGGTCCGGCAACGGCACCTGGACCGACGCCCAAAGCTACAACTTCCTCGCCGAGTTCATGTGGCGCGCCGAGGGCCTGCCTTGGCTCAAGCGGTATTCCATCTTCGGATACATCGAGGAAGCCCCCGACGCCCCGCCTCCGGTCTCGCCCGACCCCGCCGAGGC
>CAMDHP010000129.1 GCA_945898185.1 Akkermansia muciniphila
AAGCCGTTTTCGAGGTGGTAGAAGACCTCGTTGTTGCGGAGATCCTGTTTAAGCTGGGGCAGGCGGGTGTCGGCGTTGATGGGGACGGTTTCGATGCCGGCGATGGTGGCGAAATCTTCGAGCATCTCGCTGGTTACGCTGTAGCTGTAACCGGTATGATGAGCGCCGCCAGCGTAGATCCACGCAGCGCAGGCGGTTTTGAAGTCGGGTTTGCACTCCCAGACGGCGCGGGCGACGGGGAGGTTCGGCATGGCGGGGACTTTGACGGCCTTGACCTCGTTAATGAGCAGACGGAAGCGGTTGCCGAGATGGACGAGGGAAGCGTTGAGCGCCTCGCCGGCGGGGGCGTCGAATACGAAGCGAACCGGGTCCTCCTTGCCGCCAATACCGAGCGGGTGGATTTCGACCTTGGGCTTGCTGGAAGCGATGGTCGGGCAGATCTCCAGCATGTGTGCGCCGAGAACCTGATGGCCCTTGGGCGAGAGATGGTAGGTATAGTCCTCCATGAAGGACGTGCCGCCGAGGAGACCATTGCCCATGACCTTCATGGCGCGGACGAGCGCGGCGGTTTTCCAATCGCCCTCGCCGCCGAAGCCGTAGCCGGCCGCCATCAGACGCTGCGTGGCCATGCCGGGGAGCTGCTTGAGGCCGTGAAGATCCTCGAAGGTGTCGGTAAAGCCCTTGGCGCCGATGGCCTCGAGGAAGGCGGATATCCCGAGCTCGAGGCGGGCGCTGGTGCGGAGCTCCTCGTGACGTTTGCCGCCTTTTTTGAGGGCGGGTGCGACGGCGTAGAGTTTTTCGTAGTCGGCGCAGAGAACGTTAATTGTCTTATCGGAGATGGCGTTGACCTGCTGGACGAGGTCGCCGACGCCGTAGCCGTTGACCTCGAAGCCGAACTTGATTTCTGAGGCAACCTTGTCGCCCTCGGTGACGGCGACGTAGCGCATGTTATCGCCGAAGCGGGCGAACCTGGCGCCCTGCCAGTCGTGCCAGGCGTGGGCGGCGCGCATCCAGGCGGAGATGCGATCCTGAACCTCGGAGTCGGACCAGTGGCCGACGACCACCTTGCGGCCCAAGCGAAGGCGCGTGTGGAGAAAACCGGCCTCGCGGTCGCCGTGGGCGGCCTGGTTGAGGTTCATGAAATCCATGTCGATCGAGGACCAAGGCAGGTCGCGATTGAACTGGGTGTGCAGATGGAGGAAAGGCTTCTTAAGCGTGGTGAGACCGCGTATCCACATCTTCGAAGGCGAGAAGGTGTGCATCCATAGGACGAGACCGGCGCAGTTGGCGTCGGTGTTGGCCTCGATGCAGACCTTGCTGATTTCCTCGGGGGTGGTGAGGAGCGCTTTAAATTTCAGCGGGAGTGCGAGGCGCTTGGATTTGACGAGACCGTCAACGACGGCCTGCGCGTTGGCGGCGACCTGCTTGAGCGGGCCGGGTCCGTAGAGATGCTGCGAACCGCAGACGAACCAGATTTCGGGAGTGGAGAGATTTATGAGGGACATGGGAGTTTAAGGGAAAGAGGAGGAGGAGTGTTATTCACAGAGGGCACGGAGCCCAGACACAGTGGACACAGAGTTCAGAAAATGAGATTTGGGGGATTGGCTCTGTGATCTCTGTGTCTGGGCTCTGTGAACTCCGTGGCTAAGACCGAAACTCAGGCGGATTGGGCGGATTTGATAGCGAGGAGGTCTTTCATGACATTCGAGAGATCGGCGGACTTGTTGACGCCGCCGAAGCTGTCGTGGAGTTGCCGATACAGCGCGTAGAGCTGGTTGTATGTCTTGTGGTTCGCGGCCTTGGGCTTGTAAGCGACGCCGGGTTTGAGGCGGGTCATCTTCCTCTGCGCGGTCGCGAAATCGGGGTGTGCTCCAGCAAGCACGGCGGCGGAAAGAGCCGAGCCGAGTGCGCAGGCCTGGGACGAGCCGGCGAGCAGCATGGTGCAGCCGGTCACGTCGGCGTAAATCTGCATGAGAAGCGGGTTCTTCTCAGCGATGCCGCCGGCGCAGACGACGCGCTCGATGGGCACGCCGTATTCCTTAAAACGCTCGATAATGGCGCGGGCTCCGAAGGCGGTCGCCTCGATGAGCGCTCGGTAGAGTTCGGCCTTGGTGGTGTAAAGCGTGGTCCCGAGGGTGAGGCCGGTGAGGAGCTGATCGACGAGAATGGTGCGGTTGCCGTTGTTCCAATCGAGCGAGAGCAAGCCAGACTGGCCGGGCTTCACTTTCGCGGCCTCGGCGGTGAGTTTGGCGTGGAGTTTCACGTCGCCCAGAACGCCCTCGACGAACCATTTAAAAATGTCACCTACGGCGGATTGACCGGCCTCGAGGCCGTAGAAACCCGGGAGGATGGCGCCTTTGACGATGCCGCAGATACCGGGGATGTCGGGCACGGACTTGGCGGCGGAAACCACGCCGCAGTCGCAAGTGGAGGTGCCGATGACCTTGACCAGTGTGCCTTCGGTGACGCCTGAGCCGATGGCGCCGTAGTGAACATCCATCTCGCCGATGGCGATCGGGATGCCGGCGGGCAGGCCGAGCTTCTTCGCCCACTCAGCGCAGAGCGTGCCGGCGGACTCGGTGGCGTCGTAAGCTTTTGAATACAGGCGGTCGCGCAAGTCCGCCAGGGCGGGGTCAAGCTGGGCGAGGAATTTCTTATCGGGCAGACCGCCCCAATCGTCGGCGTAAAGGGCCTTGTGACCGGCGCAGCAGACACCGCGTTTCACGGCGCGAGGATCCTTCACGCCGGCGAGCACGGAGGGCACCCAGTCGGCGAGCTCGACCCAGGAGTGGGCGGCGGCGAAAACTTTGGGCGCGGTGCGTTTGCAGTGAAGAATCTTGGCCCAGAACCATTCGGAGGAGTAGGTGTTGCCACACTTGGCGATGTAGTGCGGGCGGATTTTGGCGGCGAGCGCGGTGATCTCGGCGGCCTCCTTCACGCTGGTGTGGTCTTTCCAGAGCCAGCAATGGGCGGCGAGGTTGTTCACCCATTTCTTGTCGAACGCGAGCGGCGTGTTGGCGGCGTCCACCGGGATGGGGCTGGAGCCGGTGCTATCGACGCCGAGACCGACGACCTGGCGGGCGTCGAAGCCCTTGGTTTTTTTTGCCTGGGCGAGGGCGAGCTTGATGGATTTCTCGAGGCCGAGGACGTAGTCGGCGGGGTTTTGACGGGCGAGGTGGTGATCCTTGGGGTCGAGCAGCACGCCTTGGTGCCCGCTGGGATAGTTGACAACACCGGTGCCGAGTTCGGCCCCGTCTTTGCAACGAACGACGAGCGCGCGGACTGAGTTGGTGCCGTAATCAATGCCGATGGTGAACATGGTTTGGTAACGATCTGAAGGGGTGGGGGAGGCCGGAAAAATGTAACGTTAGATGAAGCTTGGGACTGGTAAACAGCCGTGCCACTTGACAGTAATGTGCTATGGCGAGGGTCACGATGTCTTCCATTGCAGGACGGGCGGGGGTTTCCAAGAACACCGTGTCGTTGGCGCTGCGTCACGACCCGCAAATCCCAGCGGCGACGCGCGCCCGGATAGAGAAAATAGCGGGCGAGTTGGGCTACGTTAAAAATCCAGTGGTTGCGCAACTTATGGTTGAGCTGCGGAAGGCGCGGCCGGCGGGGCACCGGCGGACATTCGC
>CAMDHP010000130.1 GCA_945898185.1 Akkermansia muciniphila
TCTGCGTCGCCCAAAAGTTCAAAGGATACCGCTCGGGGCGGCCGTCGCCGTCTTCGTCCACCATCAGCGGGCGCAGCGCGTTAAAAAACTCCGCCCAGGTCTCGACCTTGGTCAGGTCAATGCCCGCCGCCTCTATGATATCGGAGCGGTAGACCAGCAGCACCGGGTGCACGTCGTGGGGAATGCCGAATATCCGTCCTCGCGAGGTCCAGGGCGCGAAAGACGGCCCGTTGATGGCGTCCAGCAGCCCTTCCTCGCGCAGGCGGTCGGTGATATCCATAAACCCGATGTCTTCCAAGGGTCCAGTGAAGGTCTTGGCACCCACAAAGCGCTCGGTTTCCACCAAGTCTGCGACCGGAGTGCCCGACATGAAGCCGGAGAGGAGCCTCCGCTCGAGCGCCACGTTGGCGAGCAGGATCGTCTCCACTTCGGTGGCCGGGGTGGGCTGGGCTCGGTTCCAGTCCTCGGCCACCGTGACATAAACCTGCTGGTGCATCTTGTTAAAGAGCCAGAGCTTCATGGTGTCCTTCCGATTCGAGGGGCGGGGCAACACGATGAGTGCGGCCCCGAGCGCCAAAGCGAGGAGCACCCAGACGGCTGGGGTGGTGGCGGCGAATACTCCAACTAGGTATTTTTTAAGTTCGCGGAACATGGGGCAGTAAAGGGGCGGGAGCCGAGACGGTCTGTCTTCCGGGTTCTGAATGAAAGAGCAATGTATCCTCGGACGGGGTCGGGGCTGGTGTGATCAAAGAAGACTTCAAAAACCCGACCACCGGCCTGGCTTACAACAAGTCTCGAAAGGGCAGAAGCAGAGCGATGGTTGGTAAAAAGTGGGGTTTGACGGGGTAAAGCAACACACGCTGGCACCAGTCAGTGGACGGCGCGCGCTTAGGGTTACACCAAAACGTGCGGCCTGCCTTGGGATTTCAAGCTTGGTTTTATCTCGATCACAAACTGGGGGAGACTGGGCCTCGAAGCGCGACGGGGCGCCAGCCCACGCAAAAACCGGAATCGAAGGGGAGGGCCGCCCTGTTATCTTCGAAGCGGCGCCCGGCCCGATGCCCGGCGAAATCCAATGCCCCAAAAAAGAGGACTTGCGTTCCGCGGCGGGATCGTTCTCATTTACCAAGTCGCTCTTGCGACACAACCAAACCAAACCAAAACCAACCTGCTCAAGAAGACCCTCCTCGCTCTCGCTGTGCTCACCGCCGGCGTTTCCGCCCAGGCCCAGACCGCTGTGGCCGCTCAGTCCTCCGCTCTGTCCGTCACCGCGGACATCAGCTACGTCTCCGAATACGTGTTCCGCGGCCTCAGCAAGGCCGGCGACTCCATTCAGCCCTCCGTCAAAGCCACCTACGGTGACTTCTACGCCAGCGTCTGGAACAGCAACGACCTCAACAGCGATGGCGGCAATGAGACCGATCTGAATGCTGGCTACGGCTACAAGCTTTCCGACAGCATCAAGCTCGATGTCGGCGTTACCCGCTACCTCTACGAGGGTCAGTCCGCTAAAGACTCCACCGAGCTCTATGTCGGCGCTTCCGTTGATACCTTCCTCAAGCCCAGCTTCTACGCTTACTTCGACAATGACGACCAGAAGTCCGGAGTTGCCACCTACACCGCCTCGATCGGTCACAGCGTTGCCTTGAGTGTCATCGGTTCCTCCCTCGACCTCTCTGCTTTGGTCGGCTTCGTTAACGCTTACGATTCCGAAGAGTATGTATATGGTGTCATCAGCGCCGCCATCCCCTACAAACTCAGCGAGAACGCCACCCTCACGGTGGGCGTTGACTACGTCGCCAATGACGATGACAACAACGTGTTCGCTACCCGCGGCTACACCCTCGACAACGGCAAAAACGAAGTCGTTTACAAGGTCGGTCTCGCCATCGGTTTCTAAGCTCGCCTCGCGCGACTTGGTTTCTCTAGCGTAAATTCTTAACAAGACCCGTCTCCGCCCTGCGCGGAGGCGGGTTTTTTATTTTCCTACACGGCCGGGATGGCGACAGGCCACGAAAAGATAAAGTCATACCAAATGGCCGAACCATTCGGATTTTTAACGCGAAGACGCGAAGAGCTGATAATATCTATAAGTAAATGAATAAAAAGACTTTGTGATCTTAGGTTCGACCTTGGCGTCTTCGCGATAAAGTCCGAAAGCTTGGGGATTGGCATTAGGCATAAAAGATGCCTGCACGACGCAGGGCAGCGGCGACTACGTTTGGGCGACCCGAGCCTCGGATTGCCGAAAAAAACGCATACGCCTACTCCACCCGCGCCTTGCCAGCGTCCGAAAATCGCCCTACCTTTTCTCCCCGTCTCGATGTTTAACTTGGCCAAAACCCTTTCGCCTGCTCACGCCGACGTCGCCCAGGAGCGCCGCCGCGAGGCCGACGCGGATCTGATTCTGGTGCATCGCGTGCAGGCCGGAGAGGTAGACTGCTTTGAGACGCTCATCACCAAATACCGCGAACGCATCTGGGGCGTGATTTACCACATGACATCCAATCGGGAGGACGCCGCGGACCTCACGCAGGACACTTTCATCAAGGCGTTCCAGTCTATCAACCGCTTCCAAGGCCAGTCCGCTTTTTTTACCTGGCTCTATCGCATCGCCGTCAACGCGACCCTGAATTACCTGCAAAAAGCCAAGCTGCGGCGCTTTTTTCGCTTGGAGAAAATCCGTGACGAGGAACCCGTGGGCGCGCTTCTCGACCAACTCGCCGACCCGGGAAACACCTCCGACCGCGCGGCTTGCCTGAACGAACTCCAGCAAAAATTGAACGAAGCGATGCAAAAACTGTCTATCCCCCATCGAACCGTGGTCACTCTATTCGAAATTGACGGCCTCTCGCATGAGGAAATCGCCGAAGTGGTAAACTGCTCCGTCGGAACCGTCCGCTCCCGCCTTCATTACGCGAAACAGCAGCTGCAAGCCGATTTACAAAATTACCTCAACGCTTAAACTGATGATTCCAGCCCCCCAACCCCGCGCCAAACCCACCTTGGAAGACTTGCTGCGCGCAAAGCGATCAGAGAAGCCGGACGCTGCCTTCTGGCAGGATTTCGAGCGTGGCCTGCGGCAGAAGCAACTCGCCGCAATCATCGAGCCCCGTCCGTGGTGGTTGGGATTATCTCTTTTAAGCCGTAAAATCGGCCCGCTGGGCATGCCGATCTCGGCCGGTGCCGCGGCGTTATTGGCGCTCGTCGTCATACGAGTATCTCCTGTGGGAGGACTTACTCAAGCGGTCTCCCTCTCGTCGCCCGAGCCAGTCGCGGTCGCGATCGCCGCTCCCTCGGCCTCTGCTGCAAAAGCCTTGTCCACCGCGGGCTCCGTAGCGGCGGTGCCGGCCACGGTGGCGGCCATCCCTTTGAAACAAGCCGTGACGCAAGAGCCCAAAGTCGCCTCGGCGGAGAGAGTGAAGCCTGACCAACTCGTATTCCGCAATCCCTCGCCGGCGCCTGTCGCGGATGCCGTCGTGCCGG
>CAMDHP010000131.1 GCA_945898185.1 Akkermansia muciniphila
GGTTCCGATCACGGGTCGCTTCGCGCTCCCCGCTACGCAGACGGCGGGAGTTGATATCTATTCCCGCTCCGCCGTGCTCAGTGCGCGGTCGGGTTGCCGCCGGCACTGGCCTTGGCTTCGGCCTGACTCTGCTTGATTTTGTGGGCCTGGCGCATCTGGGCGAGCTCGACGACGAGAGCGAAGCCCATCGGGCCGTAGAGGTAGCCTTTAGGCATGTGTTGGTGAAAACCCTCCATGATGAGCGTCACGCCGATCACGAGCAGGAAGGCAAGACAGAGGACTTTGAGCGCGGGATGATGGTGAATGAAATCGCCAACCTTGCGGGCGAAGAGCAGCACGATCCCGAAGGAGACGATCACGGCGGCGAAGATCACCACAAGATGCGGCGTAAGACCGACGGCGGTGATGACGGAGTCGATGGAGAAGACGAGATCGAGGATCGCGATTTGGGCGATAGCCGCGCCGAAGGTGGACAGTTTTTTCGCGGTAGAGCCCTCCTCACCGAGCGGGTTTTCGACCGAGTGGTGGATTTCCTTAGATGCTTTGTAGATCAAAAAGAGGCCGCCGGAGGCGAGGATGATATCCTTCCACGACATACCGAACAGGACGGGGGTTTTGAGCGCGATCAGGGCACTGACGCCGAGCAACGCGACGATCCGAAGAATAAAAGCGAGAGCGAGACCGGCGCGCACCGCCTTCGGTTTCTCCTCGGGCTTCAGGTTATCGGTCATGATCGAAATCATGAGCACATTATCAATGCCGAGCACGAGCTCGAGGCCGACTAGGAGGGCAAAGGTGGCCCAGACATTGGGATCAAGGAGGAATTCGAAGTTCATGGTTTGGGATTGTTATTGGCGCGCACCGGGCTGCGAAGGAATAAAAAAAGCCCACGGGGCGTGGAACGCTCGCGGGCTGTGCCTCACCGGGCTTCGGGTGAGCGGGTGGTCTGCACCTTTGCTCACTTCATGCCCTGCGGGTTTAGCGGTCTTGGCGGGGCGGACTGGCGATGTCGCCTCCGACTGTAAACGCTGAGGATCAACGGCTCTTCTTTTCGCGCTTTTCGGCTTTTTTCTCAGCTGGGGTTTTGAGCGCTTTCTTCTTCGTCTGTTTCTGGGAATTTTGTGTTTTAGCCATGGGAGTGGGCGGAGGGTTATTTTTTCTTGGCGGCGGCGGCTTTGGCCTTGGTTGCCTGCTGAGAGGTGACCAGGGACTGCTTTTTTTGTGCGGAAGCGTCGTTCTTGGACTGCTTCTGGGATGCTTTCTTCTGCGTGGATTTTGGGGATTTATCGCCCATAGGTGGTGTGCTTTCTTCGGGTTGGCTCACCTTCGGAATATTAGTTTCCCCGAAGGAGTAAGTCGAATGAATCGCGAGCAGGCGGCCAGAGCGAGCCCCATCCGCCTCAACGATAGGTTTTTGAATTTGGTTTCGCCTGATCAAAGCCCCGGCCCCGGCCCAAACCTCAAACCGTGCGCCATGATTGTGCAGCGGAGGCCGCCCGCAGCACACTATCAGCGTGAAGACGGGCCGTGTGTTCGCGCTCTCGGTTGTAGCCGCCGCCGTAGAGCAGCACGGTCGGGAGTCGGCGTTTTTTTAACAGGTCGAGCACGTGATTATCGCGCCGCGCGAAATCGGCATCATCGAGGCGCATTTGACCAAAACGATCGTTCACATGCGGGTCGGCCCCGGTAATCCAAAAGGCCAGTGAAGGATCAAACTCCTCGAGGGCGGGCGCGAGGGTAGCCTCGAGTTGCTCGAGGTAGTCTGCCCCGGCGACGTAACGTGGAAGCGGCACATCCAGGCTGCCCGGGACTTTTTCCGAGGGATAGTTTTTGCCGACATGAATGCTGTAGGTGAAAACGCGCCGGTCGCCAGCGAAGATGGCGTGATTGGCGTTCCCTTGGTGGGCATCGGTATCAATAATTACGATACGCCGCTCGGGCTGCGTGCTCTGCAGGTGGCGGATGGCGACGGCCACATCATTGAGGACGCAATAGCCCTCGCCGCGTCCGGGGAACGCGTGGTGCGTGCCGCCGGCCAGGTTGCACGCGAGTCCGTCGGCGAGGGCGGCGTGCATGGCGGCAATTGTCCCGGCGACCTCGAGACGCGAGCGGTTGAGCAGCTCTTCTCCGCAGGGTAAACCGAGCTTGAGGCTTTCGAGCGTATCGAGTGCGCCGGTGCGTATTTTTTCTAGATACCCTGCAGAGTGGACGCTCCTTAAAAAATCCTCGGGACACGGCTCGACCGGCAGGATCTCGACTCCAGGCGGCGCGGCGGCGCGTATCATCTCCTCGGCGCGCCAGAATTTATCCATCGGAAACGGATGTCCGTCTGGCAGTGGAAAAAAATATCCCGGATGGTAGAAGCAACGCACGGTTAAGAGTCGCATCATACGGCGGCTGAGCTGTCGTGCAACCGGCTGCGGCGCCCGAAAAAAAATGCGGCGGATTTGCGCGAGGTCGGCAGCCGCGCAAGGTTGGTCCATGGAATCACCTTTGCAGATGGAACCGACCCGCGCCGCGGGGATGGCGCGGCTGGCGGACTTTGTGCCGACAGCGGCGCGGTATGGGGCCGAGCGCAACTTTGTGCGGGCAGGCCATGACAATGTGGCCCGGGTTTCTCCGTGGTTGCAGAAACGCTTGGTCCTCGAAAAGGAGGTCGTGGCTGCGGTGCTGGCGGAGTGGACATTTCCCGCCACGGAAAAATTTGTGCAAGAGGTCTATTGGCGGACCTATTGGAAGGGCTGGCTGGAGCAGCGGCCGACGGCATGGATCCGATTCACCGAGGCGGTTCCGCGACTGCGCGACGGGCTGCGCGGCGAGCGCCGCAATGCGTGGGAGGCGGCATGCGCGGGGCGAATGGGGATTCCGGGCTTCGACGCATGGGCGCGCGAATTAGTGGAAACGGGTTACCTGCATAATCACGCGCGGATGTGGTTTGCCTCGATATGGATATTCACGCTTCGGCTGCCATGGGAACTGGGTGCGGCGTTTTTTTATGAACACCTGCTCGACGGGGATGCGGCCAGTAACACGCTCTCGTGGCGCTGGGTGGCGGGTTTGCAGACGGCGGGGAAAACCTACCTCGCCCGCGCCGACAACATCGCGCACTACACGGAGGGCCGCTTTGCGCCTGAGCCGGGGCAACTCGCGACAGAGGCATTCGCGATTACCGAAGAGCCCCTGCCCAAGTCGGAGGCGTGGGCGGAGGACGGTTTGTGGACGGCGAGTGCGGCGGCAGGCCAAGGCGAACGCACAGGCATCTGGCTGCACCCCGAAGATCTGGCGGTGGAGGAAGGAGAACTAAGCGGAGAAAAATTCGCGGCCATCAACGCAGCCTGGCCGGCGGGGATCGCGGCGCGAGCGGGCTGGAGCGAGCAAGTGACGCGCTGGACGCGACAGGCGCTGGGTGACGGCGCTGCCCGCGCGGGCTCCCGCTTTGGCGCCGAGGTTGCGTGCGGTG
>CAMDHP010000132.1 GCA_945898185.1 Akkermansia muciniphila
CGAGCGGGTTGCCACTGGCCTTGGTGGAAAAAACGGGAGGGGTCGGCAGTGGCGGTGTGATCAGAGGTATTCGACGAGGCGGTAGAAAACCCGCGGGCGGTCGGCGAGCGGATCGCTCAACTCGAGGGTTGCGCCGGTGCCTTCGATGAAGCGGCGGACCTCGATGTTGGTCCAGGTTTGGAGGTCGGTGGAGACTTGCAGGTCGTAGGTGAGGCCGGCGCGGCTGGCGAAGGAGAGAAGGGCGTTGCCGCTCTCGATGCGGATGGCGAGTTGCGGGGTGGCGAGGGCATTGAAGGTGACGGTCTTTTCCTGGCTCGTGGTGTAAAGGCCGGCGGTGTCCACGGCGCGGAAAACGACCTTGTAGGTGCCGGGTTGGTCTACGCTGAAGGCGCGGCCGTGGATGTGGCCGTAGCCGGAGAGGTCCTCGTAAACGATGATGGCGGGACGATCGGCGGCGGAGGACGTCCAGCCGGTGGGGCGGGTCCAGGTGGGCGTGGTGGCGGCGACCTCCCAGAATGAAAACTGGGCACCGGCGGGGCCGGTTACCGAGATGACCTCGATCTTGGGCAGGGAGCCGGCGGCGATGTCGAGGACGTTGCCCTCGGCGGCGAAGGTCAACTCGGCCGGATACGCGCCGCCCGGGAAGTGTGGCAGGTAAGCGCTGAAGGGTTCGCCGAGCGGAACGTAGAGGGCGAGTTGATAGCCGGGGCCGTCGAAGCCGAGGCGGGCGGCGTCGGCGGGATCGACGCCGACCTCGATGTGGTCGTGGGCGGCGAGACGGCACGCGAAGGCGGCGCTCACGAGAAGGAGGAGGGCGAGGCGGAGGAAGGCTTTCATGGCTTGAGGAAGGGGGTGTTGGCGTCGGCGAGGCGGCGTTGGATTTTGGTCCAAGCGAGCGGCTCGACATGGGCGTCCACGAAGAGGTAGTTCGCGCCCCGGCCGTGGCACTCGACGTTGACTGAGGATTTAAAAGACGCGGCGGTGATGCGACCGCGCGCGGCGCCGGCGAAGTGGAAGTGCTCCGACGACTGCCCGAGAGCTATTTCGCCGATAGCCAAAGTGGCGGACGGAGAGCGGACGGAAGTGAGAATCAGGCCCTCGCCGGAGAGGTCGGTAAGGAGGTCGTTAAGGGCGTAGGTGACCTTGGCGGGGTGTCCGGGAGCGGACGGACAGCGGCCTATGAAGTCGGGGCCGAGGTAGGGGACGAGGGTGTTGATCCAGGAAAGGGACGTGCCGTCGGCCGCCCGCAGGTGGCTGCTGGAAGGGAGGCGGCCCTTGTGGTCCGATTCGAAAAGACGGAGCGCCACGCCCATCTGGCGGAGGTTGCTCAGGCAGGTGATGGATTTGCCCCTCTCGCGGGCTAGGCCGCCGGCGGTGAACAGAAGGGTCGTCAACACGCCGACGATCGCGATGACCGCGAGCAGTTCGACGAGGGTGAACGCGGGGGTGCGGCCACGCCCGGAGCGGAGTGAAACGGTGGACTTCATTTGCGGCGGCGCATGAACATCGCACCGAGGGCGGCGGCACCCATGCCGAGCGCGTAGGTGCCGGGCTCGGGGATGGCGGCTACGGAGACGGTCACGCCGTAGGTGTCGTAAGCGTTGGAGAGGGACCCGTGGGTCGCTGTTTCGGTGAGCTGGGCGTCGTAGTTTGCTCCGCCCACAAACACGGAGTAGTTCCCGGCGGGAAGGTCGGCGAAGTAGCCGTTCACGTAACCGTCGGCCACGCCGTCACCGACGATGCCGGGTTCGGAGCCGAAGTTGGCAGAAGTGCCGTCAACGGCATAGCCCACGAAGGTGAAGTTGGCCAGGCGAGCGGGGTAGAGGATGCCGCTGAGCGGATCCCCCGCGGTGTTGTAGGTGGGGTCGTTGCCGAGCGACCAGCCGCTGAGGGCGCGAAAAGAGCCTTCGGTGGTGCCGGGGCGGGAGGCGATGGAGAGGTCGGAGCCGTCGTGACCGGGTTGCTCGGGGGCGACGGTGCCGAGGCCTGAAAAGAGCGAGATACCCGGAAGCAGAACGCCGGTGGCTCCGGTGGCGGCGGCGTTGGTGTTGCGCTGGGCGGTGATGGAGACGGATGTGGTGCCGGTGAGGGTGAAGCGGAAAAAACGTCCGCGATGGCTGTCGCCCCAATCGGAGTCGGTGGCATCGGCCCAGCCGAAGCTGGAGCTGAGTGTCTGGGTGGCGATGGTGGTGGCGGCGGTGCCCTCGACTAGAGTGCCGAAATCGCGGCCTCCGTAGGTGAGATGGGCGAAGGCGCTGGAGCCGTTGATGAGGGCCGCGAGGGCGGCGGTGAGGACGAAACGGGAAACTTTCATGATGGGTGAACGAGCAGACGTGGACTGATTCTAGGTGAGCCCGCCGCGCGACCGTGCTCGGCGAAGCGAGCGCGACCGACCGGCGCAAAGGCGGGCGGGAGTGAGTAAGCGAAGGACGAACGCGACGGACCCGATTACGAGAATCGGGCGCCGCGGATACGACTGGCTTGGCTTGAATCAGACCGCGCGTGGCGGCTCCACGGGCGGGGCGGGACGCGCGCAGGCGTCCGGCAGCATATCTTCGGCTGACCAGCGGGTGGCGGGCAGAGCCGAGAAAATCACGACCCCGGCCGGGGCGAGGGAGAGAAAGATTTTGTGTGCGCCGGATGGAACGGCAGAGGGCGTCTCGGAATGGTCGGCGGCCTGTTTCGCGGACGCGACGGTTTCGCAAACGCCACACATGTTATCCGGCGCGAAGGTGAGGCGGACGGCCTCGGTCAGTGGCATGGTCCGGCTGTAGTTGGCGATCATACTACCCCAGCCCAAGCCTTGAACCAAATCCCAATGGCTGCCGGTGGCGAGAAGCCAGGCAAACAAGGCAAAAAGGTGGGCGAAGCGGAGACCCATGCGAGAAAAGGGAAGGAAGAAGCGCGGGGTGCAGGCGCGGCAAGGGCGAAAAATGCGGGGCTGGCGTGATTCGCATGGGGGGGCGACCATTTCGAACCATTAAACTCACGTTCAATCCTACCCGGACCGTGCGCGGGCCGAGCGCACTTCATTGCGAAGCCGGAAGATTGGGCTGGCAAGCGCGGGGGCATCTGTGATGCGTTGCAGGCTTTTACGCAAACCAAGCAATTATGGCCCTTTGGGAATATAAAGTGATCACCAGCGGCAAGGGCGGATTCGCCTCTTCGACCATGCTGGAAACTTATCTCAACCAGCTCGGTAAAGACGAGTGGGAGATTATTGATTTTCGGACGGA